>NZ_JBYCZS010000005.1:0-212003 GCF_057586355.1 Caulobacter sp. SRI_008 | reverse complement strand
CGCGCCCCTGGCCGTCTGCCAGCGCTATCTCGGCGGCCAGTGGAACAAGCTGCCGGGCGAGATCACCCAGAACGCCTGCATCCAGCAGCTCTTCGCCGGCAAGTGCGAGCGTCCGGGCGGCGCCACCTACGGCCGCTGGGGCGACGAGACGCTGCGCCTGCTGCCGGGCCGCGTCGAGGCCTCGTCCGACAACCGTTCGTTCCACCTGGTGGTGGAGCAGGCCGCCAACTGCGCCATTCCCAGCGTCGGCTAGAGCGCGGCGGAGTCAAGTTTGGGCGGTCAACCCGCCCGGGCCGCGCTATGGATATTTGAATGAGAGCCTTTCCCGCCGGGAAAGGCTCTTGGGCCGAAGGAGTTCTCTGATGCGCGTTTCCCCCATCGCCGCCGTCCTGGCCCTCGGCGTCGCCGCGAGCGGCCTGTCGGGCTGCGTCAAGGCCACCCGCGCGCCCTTCGACCAGGGCGTCTGCAACCACGTCATCGAGAAGAAGGACGGCACGCTGCAGTTCAACTCGGTCGAACGCAACGTGCCCAACATGGAGACCTGCGCGGCCACGCTGGAAGGGATGCGCATCCGCTTCCTGCGCATGGGCCTCCGCAAGGAGCAGCTGACCGGCTCCTACCAGGGCAAGTTCATCTTCGTGGAACGCGAGGGCATCTATCTGGGCGACAGCTACGAAGGCGCCCGGTTCATGTCGCTGGTGCGCACGGGCGACGGCCGTCTGGCCGTGCCCGGCGCCTTGCCGGCGCGCTAGGACCGTTTCCGGGAGGCGAGGAGAGGGCGGTGGATAACCGCTCTCTGTTCACAGGAACGTTTGGTGAACAATTCTTGATTTCCGCCTTGCTGAGTCGTTAACGTCTCCGCTTGAGATTCCGGCGCATAGGGTCGCCGGGCGAGAATAGGGCATTCGCCAAATGGCTGGCAGCGTCAACAAGGTCATCCTGGTCGGCAACCTCGGGGCCGACCCCGAGATCCGCACCCTCAATTCGGGCGACCGCGTCGCCAACCTGCGCATCGCCACGTCCGAGACCTGGCGCGACCGCTCCAGCGGCGAGCGCAAGGAAAAGACCGAGTGGCACCGCGTCGTGATCTTCAACGACAACCTGGTGAAGGTGGCCGAGAGCTACCTGCGCAAGGGCTCGACCGTCTACATCGAGGGCGCGATCCAGACCCGCAAGTGGACCGACCAGCAGGGCCAGGAAAAGTACTCCACCGAGATCGTGCTGCAGAAGTTCCGCGGCGAACTGACCATGCTGGGCGGCCGTGGCGACGGCGCCGGCGCCGGCGCTCCGTCGGGCGGCTATGACGACGGCTATGGCCAGGGCGGCGGCGGTGGCGGCTACGGCGGCGGCCAAGGCGGCGGCAACTTCGGCGGCGGCGCTCCGCGCAGCCAGCCCAGCGGCCCGCGCGAGAGCTTCTCGGCCGACCTGGACGACGAAATCCCGTTCTAAGGGCTCGCCTGAGCGCCTGGATCTGAAGACGGCCGGCTCCGCGAGGAGCCGGCCGTTTTTTCGTTTTGGAAGGGTGGGTGCGCGCCCGGCCGTCGCACGTAATTTCCGTTAAATTCGGAAAATTCGACGATTGAGACAGTATTTCTCAATTGCAACCATTAGGTGATGTCGCTTAAGCTCTCGCTTGTATCGTTTGGCGGGGCGTTACGTGGCTCGTTCGTTTGTGAGCGTTTGTCGGAGCGAGGGCGTCAGGCGCCTATTTCTGCGTTCCGCGGGGGCGTCGAGGCGTTTGCATCTCGGAGCGCGCCGTGACCGCCCGGGCATGTTGGCCCTGATCGGCCTGGCGGTCGCCGGCCTCGCGCTGGCCGGGCAGGCCTGGGCGGAACCGGGTGGCGGAGAGCCCTTGTCGCCCTCGGATCTCGATCGCCAGATCTATGCGCTCGACTACACCTATGCCACGCCTCGGAGCGTGAGCGGCCCCGCGCCGTCCTCCGCCGCGTCTGGGCTGGATATCGGTCTGGACGAGGTCGTGGGGTGCGCGCGTCCCGGTTCGTCGAAGCGAGCGTGCGCGTCCTATCGCGGGAGCGTTCCGGACATCGCCAAGCGCGTCTGGCTCGAACTCAAGGGTGTTCAGGTCCCTCTCGACGAGGGGGTGATCAAGGCGGCGGGGCGTGCTCTGGCGACGCTGCGGCGAGCCGAGGATGGCTGTCGGGACCGGCCGTCGGAACCGTCCTGTCGGCGCCTGTCGGAGGCGAACGCCCGCTATGTCTACTACGTTGCTCTCCTGGAGGCTCTGTCGCCTGGAGATGATCGGGCCCGGGCTGGGCTTGGCGATGTGCTTGATCCGGTCCTGAAGCCGATCGCCAGAGAAGTTCTCCGGTGTCGACGCGCGGACGATCGCGTCGTTGGCTGCGGAATTTCGAGCGAGCCCGATCTTCAGCTGTATGCGGCCGCGCTAGATCTGAGGGCGCTGGTCCATTTGAGCGGTGAGCGAGGCCGGTCGGCCTATCTCGATCGATGGATCGCCAGCCAGACGGGCGAGGGGGAGCGCAGGCCCAGCGGCTTCGTGCCGGTGTTCGCCGATTCCCGGATGCTCTCGTCTCTCTATCACTCCGCTCCCGACCGCATGCGCCGGCTCGCTGGTTCCCGAAGCGGAGCGGTCGCTCCGAAAAACTGCGCCCGCTCTCGAGATCTGACTTTCGAGGCGCGGCTCGACTGCATCGCGGCGCGGTCAGGACCCGTGGGGTCCGGCGCCGACCAACATTGACGATCTGGCATGAGGTGGGGTCATGGCTGTCACTAAATCTATGCTGCCGAGCTACGCGATCGCGTCCTGCGATCTGCCCGTGTACTTCAGGCGAGCGCTGGCCTATGGCCGGTCGCTCGGGCCGAATGTCAATCTGACCGGCTTCAAGGGGCAGGTCGCGGCGGGGTCCTATTCGCTGTCGGTCCTGGCTCCAGGCGCGGGGGCGTCAGCGCTCAGCGGTTCGATGTACGACGGGGTCAGCCGGGTGACCCTGGATCGGTATCAGTTCGCGCTCGATACGATCAACTTCATCAATGACAGCGCCGGCACGAACAACGCCGCGGACTTGGCGGGCTTGCGGAATACGCTGAGCGGTCTCGGGGCGAATGGTAATCTTACGATCGTTTTCTCGGATAAAAGGCTGAAGGGTACCGGGCACGGCGGTGTCACGACCGCAGATCCGAATAATCCCATTATTGTCGTTCAATCATATGACGCCGCGGGAAATCCCTACGATGAGCTGACCCTGAAGGCGATCATAATTCATGAGATATTTCATATATCTAGTCAGAATGGCCATGCGTTTTACGCGGGAAGTTTCTCGAATGCGAATCCAATATCTAATTTTGGATCTTTGGCGGCGTTGTCGTCGTCGTATTATTCCAATAATTGGTGGGCATCTGATCCTGTATATTCAAAAGCGGCGAATGCGATAGCGAATAATCCTGGTGGAATTGGTGTCTTATCATCTGAAGTGCCGGAGTTGGTGCAGCGATTAAAGGACAATTTTGCCGGAGAAGTTTCTAGGCAATATTATTTGCTTGAGGTTAAGTACGCGACCACGAAGGCCGTATTTTCAAAGGCTGATATCGAGACTTTGGAGGCGCATGGCGTCATCCAGAAAAACAATAAAAACCATCGTGACGGTGTCCTGGCGTCCGAGATCAAGCTGACTAACAAGGCTGCGCGCGATCTGAATACCGCGACTGCTCTTCTAACCGCCGGCAGCAACGTATGCCCGGCTCCGGGGCAGGCCGTGGCCGAGGCGCTGACCCGCACCGAGGGATCGGACTCTGTCGAATCCATCGTGGTGGAAGGCGATAATGGCCTGGAGGTCCTCACCCGCGCTCAGGCCTTGGACCGCGCCGCGCGTTGGGGCGTGCTGGGGCAGACAATCGGCTCGCAGATCGGTTCCCTGCTGGGCGGCGGCAACGAGATCCTGTCGGGCGTGTCGGGTGCGGTGTTCGGTCAGATCGGTCTGCAAGTGGGCCGGCAACTCGCCCTGAACGCCAGCGCGGGCGTCATCTCGGCCGTCAAGGTCGGGGTTCAGGAAACCTTCACCGCCAAGGGGCTGGGCACGGCCCTGACCAACGCAGGGGTCGGCTTCATCAGCTCCACGATCACCAGCGAACTGCGCCAGGCCCTCAAGCTTCACGGCGCGATCGGCGACGTGTTCGGAACCATGGCCGGTTCGGTGGTCAACACCGTCGTTGGCAATATCGCCGCCGGCGGCTTCGATTCCGCTTTCGCCGGGTTCAACGGCGAAACCTTCTGGAACACCCCGAAGGTTACCGGCGGCGAGATCGTGGGCGGCGCCGGGGCTTTCGCCGCCACCGCCGTGGCCAGCTTCCTGGGCGCGAAGCTCGGTTCGATGATCGTACAGCCGCGGACGCAGGCGGCGGGCATCCTTTCGTCTCTCGGCAGCGCCATCGGCAGTTGGGCGCTTTCGTCCATCGGCGTCACGATCGGCGCCTCGGCGACGGCGGCGGGAACCACGCTGGGCGCCTCGCTCTTCGGCAGCAGCTGGATGGCCGCCAATGTGATCGCGCCCGGTGTGGGCGCGCTGATCGGCTTCGTGCTTGGCGCGCTGATCGGCAATCTGTTCGGCAAGAAGAAGCCGAAGGTTCCGAGCGCGAACGCCGAGACCGTGCTGCAGATCCCCTATGCCCGCTATGAACTCGGCGCGGTCACGGTGACCAACAATGGCAACCGCGATCTCGTCACCACGATGGCCACCACGGCGCGCGACACGCTGAACGGCGTGATCAGCATGATCTCGTACGCCAACACGACGGGCTATGTCAGCAATCTGAACGGCGTCGGCACCACCCAGATCTACGGTCACACGGGCAACCAGATCTGGGTCAAGATCAACGGAGCTCAGACGAACTTCGCTTCGGCGGACCAGGCCGTCGAGTTCGGTTCGCTCAGCGCCATCAAGAACACCAAGATCGTTGGGGGCGACATCCTGGCCAAGCGGGCGATCACCCGCTCCACGGCGACCGACCTCATGACGCTTCTGGGGGAGATCCAGTCGGGCAACGACTATCGCGTCTATCGCCAGTATCGAGGCTTGATCGATGCGGAACTGAAAAAGGGCTGGGACAGCCTCAGCAGCGCCGAACGGTCCTTCTACGAGCAGAACACCGCGCTGGTGAACGCCGTGTTCGCGATGGGCGACAAGCCGCTCTCGGCCGCCGACCAGAACGCCTACAACGCCAACAAGGCGGTGATCGACTCCATCATCACCAAGGCTACGCCGACATCCTTCTCCGCTTCCTGGCAGGCGACGCTCCAGCGCGTCGGCGAACTGAGTCTCGACAAGTTCGCCACCTCCGACTTCTACGGCGGGCTGCGCGGCTTCCTCGACAGCTTCGACCTGAAAGGCCACGGCGTGGCCTACGAGGACATTCGCGTCGTTAATCAAGGCAGCGCCATCGAGATCCAGGCGCGCGGCGAGACGTCCGACGGGCTGTTCTCGGTCCTGCCGCAGGCCATCGACGCGCCGAGCGACAACGACATCGTCAACAGCCGCTTCCAGCAGAGCCTGGCTGGCTGGGACATCGCCGTCTGGGGCGTGCCCAACTATGTGCGTAGCGTCAATCTGAGCGTGGACTGGTCAGGCAACGGCAACGACGTATTCTGGACGCACGTCGGCGGCGCGACCTCGGCCGGCGGCCTGGTCGACAATCGGTCCGATTGGATGATCTCGACGGCCGGTACGGTCTACGAGGCCTCGGTGATGGCCGCCGAGCACCGTTCGACGACGCAGTTGCTGATCGAGTTCTACGACGCCAACCGGCAATACATCGGCGCGGCCTACATGAATGGCCAGGGTCTGGAGGGCGGCGCCTACCAGGGCAACCTGGCCAACTTCAACCTTATCAGCGGCACGGCCACGGCGCCGCCCGGGACGGTCTATCGCCGGATCAACCTGCGCATGGTGACGACGGGCGAGTCCGATCCTTATGCCTTCTTTACTCAGCCGACCTCGCGTCCCGTCAGCAGCGCCGCCGCCGACTGGACGACGCAGGGGCAGGCCGTCCGCATCGATGACCTGAGCCAGATCGGCTACGTCAACCGCACGCCGGGGCCCGCCACGTCGGGCAATGACCTCATCGATCAGCAGATGGCCATCGGCGGCGTGGTGATCGACGACAATCACGACGAATACGTCTCGGACGGCTACAACTATTACAACGGCTGGGACTATGAGTGGGTCGACACGTCCTACTGGACGACGGTCTCTGGCGGCGACGACATCTTCATCGGCGGCCAGGGCGGCGACTATCTCTACGGCCGCGATGGCTGGGACTGGCTGGACGGCCAAGCCGGCAATGACGCGTTGGAAGGCGGAGCCGGTAACGACACGCTGATCGGCGGCGCGGGCAACGACAACCTCTGGGGCGGCGACGGCGACGACTACCTCGCCGCGGGCGATGGCGCGGACGGGGCGTTCGGCGGCGCGGGCAACGACGTTCTTGCCGACGGCCAGGGCTCCGAATGCCTGTTGGGCGAGGACGGCGACGACACCTTCCTGATCGCCGAGGACGCCACCTTCAACTGGTTCTGGGGGGGCACGATGGACCCCAACAGCGATCCCAACGGCAAGGACACGATCAGCGCCGAGCAGCTCTCCTTCGGCGTGGCGTTCGATCTGGATTACAGGCCGCCGGAATGGAACGGCCATCCCGATGTCGTTGCCGGCAATCCGATCAGCCGAGCGGCGATCGTCACCAACGCCGTCACCGGCGCCTGGGTGACCAGCGAAGGCCTGCTGAGCATCGAGAACGCTACGGGCTCGGAGTACGGCGACCGGCTGTACGGCACCGCGGGCAACAACGTGCTCAAGGGCGGCGGGGGCAACGACCAGCTCTATGGCCGCGAAGGCGACGACATCCTCGAAGGCGGCGCGGGCGCCGACCTGCTGGTCGGGGGCGGCTACTACGACACCGCCAGCTATCAAGGTTCGCTGGAAGCCGTCTATGTCGATCTTTCGAACGGACAGGCGTTCGGCGGCGACGCCGAGGGCGACACCTTCCAGGAAATCGAAAACCTGCGCGGCTCGGCGGGCGACGACCTCTTGAAGGGCAACTTCTTCCACAACCGCCTGGAGGGCCTGGCCGGCGACGACTGGTTCCTCGCCACCAACGGCGAGGACACTTATGTCGGCGGCGAGGGCAAGGACTTCGTCGATTATTCGGAGGGCTTCGCCAGCGGAACCTCGACCTACCAGACC
Source organism: Caulobacter sp. SRI_008 (assembly GCF_057586355.1). Classification (NCBI taxonomy): domain Bacteria; kingdom Pseudomonadati; phylum Pseudomonadota; class Alphaproteobacteria; order Caulobacterales; family Caulobacteraceae; genus Caulobacter; species Caulobacter sp. SRI_008. The sequence continues at coordinate 204,789 of NZ_JBYCZS010000005.1, read as the reverse complement.
TGGGTCGAGGACGGCTACTGGGAGTACGACTACTACGACTACTCGCAGTACTGGGTGTCGACGGGCGGCCACTATGAGACCACGACGACGACGGTCGCGGCCCTGAACATCAACCTGGGCAGCGGCTACGCCCAGGTGCGCGGGACCGACGGCGTGGTATCGAACCACACGCTGACCGGCGTCGAGGGCGTGGTGGGCACGGACTATGCCGACACCATCGGCGGCGGGGCGGCCGACGAGACCTTCATCGGCGGGGCCGGCAACGACTATCTCTACGGCGGGGCCGGCGCCGACACCTATGTTCTCAATCGCGGGCACGGCTCGGACACCATCGTCGAGGACAGCGCCGGCTGGAACGTGGTCTCGTTCGGCGAAGACGTGAAGTTCTCGGACCTGTGGGGCGGCACAGCGGGCGGGGCGAGCGGCTGGCTGGACCTGGGCATCCGGGGCGACGCCCAGGTGCGGATCGGGGCCAACTTCTATCCGACGGCGGGCAACAACAAGATCAAGTCGATCGACATGGGCGGCGCCTCGCAGCTCGACATCGGCTCGGTCAATTTCGGCGTGGCCAGCGACGACAACTCCACCACCCTGGTTGGCAGCAAGACCAATTCCGACCTGATCATGGCGATGAACGGCGACGACATCGTCTGGGGCGCCCAGAGCGGCCAGGTGGAGAGCAACGGCAACGTCGTGATCGGGGGGCTGGGCAACGACCAGATCCACACCTCCAACGGCGATGACCAGTTCGGCTACGACCGCGGCGAAGGGCTGGACATCATCTGGGACACCGGCGGCGAGGACACCCTGGCCCTGGGGGCCTCGGTGGCGGCTGAGGACGTGATCTACCAGGTGGTCGGCAACGACCTCTACATCGGCGCGCGCAACCTCTCCAACACGGCGCTGACGGCCAGCCAGGTCGCCGACCGGGTGCAGATCGTCGGCGGCGGGGTCAAGTACGTGACCATGGACGGCTACTCCAACACCGTCCTCTACGAGAGCTTCAACACGGTCGAGTACGTGCTGGCCGGCGGGACCTCGATCGACCTGCGCAAGCTCGACATCGCCTGGACCCAGAGCATCACCTACAACTACGACTACGCCTATCCGATCGCCCTGGACCTGGACGGCGACGGGCTGGACCTGTCGACGGTGGAAAGCTCCAGCGTGGTGGTCAGGACGGCCGGCGGCGGCGTCTCGCAGATCGGCTGGGTGGGGCCGACCGACGGCTTCCTGGCGGTCGACCGCAACGGCGACGGGGCGATCAACCAGCTGTCGGAACTGTCGTTCGTGCAGGACAAGCCGGGCGCGACCAGCGACCTGGAAGGCCTGCGCACCTGGGACAGCAACGGCGACGGGCTGCTCGACAAGAACGACAAGGACTTCTCCAAGATCTTGCTGTTCGTCGACGCCAACCAGAACGGCCGCTCGACGGCCAAGGAGCTGCGCACGCTGGAACAGGCCGGGATCGCGGCCATCAACCTGGGCGGCCTGGCCACCGGCCAGACCCGCGACCAGACCACCGAAAGCTTCGTGCAGAACACGATCAGCTTCATCTGGGCCGACGGCCGCACGGGCGAGGGCTATGACGTGGCCCTGGCGCGGCGGGTGCTGGGCTCGAACGGCCTCGACGGCGGCGCCTACCAGGCCGAGTGGGGCGCGGCCGACGAGGACGGCGAGCTTGGCCAGCTGACCAATGACGCCAAGACGGCCGCCCAGGCCGCCCGGATCAAGGTCAAGAAGGCGCTGCTCGACCAACTCGGCGCCAGCTACGGCGAGGTCAAGGCCGCCGCCCAGCTGGACTTCAGCGACCACGACCGCGTCGATGCGACCATCGCGGCGCGGTGGACGAAGATGAGCGCCTCGGAAAAGGCCAGCTGGCTCACCGGCCAGCAGCCGGAGGGCAAGGTGCGGCTGATCTCCACGCAGCAGGCCCTGGCCAACGACCTCAACGCCGCGGCCAAGGCCCGTCAGGACGTGGTCGACCAGGGCTACGCCCAGGCGGCCCGGTCGGTAAGCGTCACGGGTCTGGGCCAGGCCGGCGGGCAGGGGGCTTCGGCCGCCGACGCTTCGGGCCTGGGCGTGAGCTTCGGCTCGCAGGGCCTGGGCCTGTCGCTGGCCGGCGGCGAGCCGCTGGACGCCGGCTCGGCCTATGGCGGGGCCAACCAGTCCGCCAGCGCCTGGTGGCGTCAGGAGGCTGGTTCGGACCTGCTGGGCGGCGGCTCGCTGGCCGCGCGGCTGGCGGCGATGGACGCAGGGCCCGGCCAAGGCTCGGGTCTGGCCGCCTCCGGCGCGCTGGATGCGTCGCTGGTCCAGAACCAGGCGCTGCTGCGCCAAGCCATGGCCGGCTTCGGCGGCCAGGCCGGCGGCGGGGCGGCGGTCTGGAGCCGCGACGGGGCTTCGCGCGAAACGCCGCTGGCGGCCTCGGCCGGCCTCAAGGCGACCCAGCCGCTGCTGACGGCCTAGGACCTAACTGCTACCACCCTGAGTACAAGCGCCGGCTCTCCACGATGGAGAGCCGGCCGACCCAACGGAGTTTCGATCATGGCCGACGGCGCTGCTTCCGCGACCGCTCCCCAGAAGACGGTGTCCCAGGTTCTGGGCGAGATCACCTGGCTCTTGACCCAGTCGCCGGTGCACAAGCAGCTGTTCATCGGCGATCTGGAATGGTTCGCCATGCCGGCCGTGCTGCTCGAGCAGTTCCGCATCTGGAATGGTCCCAACAGCCCCGCCGCGGTGGCCTTCTGGGCCTTCGTCTCCGAGGAGACCGAAGAGCGCCTGGTGGCCGGCGCCAAGAAGCTGCGGGCCGACGAATGGCAGGCCGGCGATCGTCCCTGGCTGATCGAGCTGGTCGCTCCGTTCGGCGGCCAGGACGAGATCCTCGCCGACCTCGCCGCCAACGTCTTCCCCGGCAAGACCTTCAAGTTCCACACCGTCGACCCCGACGGCCAGCGCGTTGTCGTCTCCTATCCCCCGCAAGCCCAAGCCTGAGGCGGGGGCGGTTTCGGCGCCGGCCTAGGCGGTCGGCGTCAGGGCCGTGACGACCTGCTCGCACAGGCGATGGGTCTCCAGGGCGTCGAGGGGCGACAGCCGGCGGCCTTCGCGCACGGCCGACAGGAAGGCCTCGACAAGGCCCTCGAAGCCGCGTTGGCGGCCGACAGAGGTCCAGTTGCCGCGCCGGGTCAGACGCTCGCCGCCGGCGTAGTCGATGACGTCGGACAGTTCGGCGACCCGCAGCTTGGCGCCGTGCCCCGAGACCTCCAGCACCTCCTCGTCGGCGCCGCTGTCGCGGTTCATGATCGCGAAGGCGTCTACGCCCGGTCGTTTGAGGTGAAGGCTGGCGTGCCGCATCTTGCCGTCGATCGCGCTGCCGCTGATCCGCGCCTCGTTCGCCGTCGGGGCCAGGAAGCGGATGGTGTCGATGGCGTGGATGAAGTCGTCGAACACCGCCCGGCGCAGGCCGTCGGGATAGGTGCGGCGGTTCTTCTGCATCAGCACCAGCGGCGCCTTCAGGCCGGCGGCGGCGACGTATGAGGGGGCGAAGCGGCGGTTGAAGCCGACGGCCAGCGACACGCCGCGCGTCTCGGCCAGGTCCACCAGAGCTTCGGTTTCCGCCAAGGTGTCGGCGATCGGCTTGTCGACCAGGGTCGGCACGCCGGCCTCGATCAGGCGGCGGACGATCTCCGGATGGGCCTCGGTCGCGGCGTGGACGAATGCGGCGTCGAGCCCCTGGGCCAGGGCCTCGTCGAGATCGGTGTGCAGTCGGTCGACGCGCCAGGCCGCGCCCAGGTCGTCGAGCGTGGCGGTGTTGCGGGTGACGAAGGCCAGATGCACGTCGGGGCGGATCCCCAGCACCGGGAGGTAGGCTTTGCGGGCGATGTCGCCCAGGCCGATCATCGCCACGCGCATGGTCCTAAAGCCCCTTGCCCAAGTGCTCCGCCAGTTGGCTTGCGTCCCAATGTTCGTCGCGCGGCGCAAGGAAGATCGGCGTCTCGCGCTCGAAGGCGCGCAGGGCGTCGGCGGTCTGGACGAGGTCCGGCGCGTCGAGGCTCTCGCTCATGACGATGGCGGCGATGGTCACGCCCCGGGCCCGCAGGGCCACCAGGGCGGTCAGCACGTGGCTGATGGTACCGAGATACGAGCCGGCGATCAGCAGCACCGGCAGGTCGAGCGCGGCGATCAGATCGAGATTGGTCGCTTCGTCGGTCAGGGGCGACATGACGCCGCCTGCGCCTTCGACCAGCATCAGCTCGTGGTCGCCGGCCAGGGCCGTGCGGCAGTCGGCGGCGAGGTCTTCGAGCGCAAGCGTGTCGCCCTCCAGCCGGGCGGCTAGGTTCGGGGCCAGCGGGGCGAGATAGCGGCGCGGCGAGATCCGGGGCAGGGCGGCAGGGTCGCCCAGGGCTTGGGCGAGGCGTGCGGGATCGCTGGCGGAGGGATCCTCGGGATCGAAGCCGCTGACGACCGGCTTGAAGGCGTCCACCGCGATACCGCGCGCCTTCAGCGACCGGATCAGGGCGCAGGCGACGTGGGTCTTGCCGATGTCGGTGCCCGTGCCGGCGACGAACAGGGCGGTCATGCTTTCGCGTCCACATAGGGGCGGACGAGGGCGGCCAGCCGCAGGACCTCGTCGTCCGGATGGTCGCCGCTGAAGGCCAGGCGTAGGCGGGCGGTACCGGCGGGCACCGTCGGCGGGCGAATGGCCACGACCAGGAAGCCCTCGGCCTCCAGGGCGGTGGAGGCGGCCAGGGCCGCATCGGCCTCGCCGATCACCACCGGCACGATCGGGCTCTCGGCGCGCGGCAGGCCGGCGACCTGCGTGAACAGCCGCGCCTTGCGCAGCGGCTCGGCGGCGAAGACGGGATCGGCCTCGATCAGGTCCAGCGCGGCGATGGCGGCGGCGGCGCAGGCCGGCGGCAGGCCGGTGGTGTAGACGACGGTGCGGGCCCGGGTCTTCAGGAAGTCGACCACGCTCTGCGAGGCGCACAGATAACCGCCGTAGGAGCCCAGGGCCTTGGACAGGGTGCCCATCTGCAGCGGGATCACCGCGTCGGGGAACAGGGCGGCCGTGCCCTTGCCCTCGCCCAGCACGCCGACGCCGTGGGCGTCGTCGACCAGCAGCCAGGCGTCGTTGGCCTCGCAGACCGCCGACAGCCAGTCCAGCGGCGCGACGTCGCCGTCCATCGAGAACACCCCGTCGGTGGCGACGATGGCGTGGCGGAAGGTCGAGCGGTGCTCCGCCAGCAATTCGGCCAGGGCGTCGCTGTCGTTGTGCGGGAAGCTGACCACCTTGGCGCCGGAAAGCTGCGCCCCGGCCCAGATGCAGGCGTGGGCCAGCTCGTCGACGAAGACGACGTCCTGCTTGCCGGCGAAGGTCGGAATCACGCCGGTGTTGGCCAGGTAGCCGGAGCCGAACACCACGCAGGCCTCGGTTCCTTTAAGGCGGGCCAGGCGCGCCTCCAGTTCCGAGATCAGAGGGCTGTCGCCGGTGACCAGGCGCGAAGCGCCGGAGCCCGCGCCGTAGTCCGCTACGGCGGCCTGGGCGGCGGCGATCACGGCGGGGTGCTGCGACAGGCCCAGATAGTCGTTGCAGGAGAAGGACAGCAGCCGCTTGCCGTCGCGCTCGACGATCGCGCCGGGCAGGCGGCGGGTGGGCTTCAGCCGGCGGCGCAGGCTCATGGCCTCCAGGGCCGCGAGCTTGCCGCTCGCGAAGGCGTCCAGACTGTGCATTCCAATTCCTCGCCCAGATTCCCGTTTGCGTGGGTGGGCCGGGACGCTCTAGGCAAGCCACCCCGCCGGCGCAACGAAGGATCGTCATGAGCACCCCCGACTGGCTCACCGAAGGCGCCAAGCATGTCTGGCGGCCCTACTGCCAGATGAAGACGGCCCCGGCGCCGCTTCCGGTGGTGCGCACGCATGGCTCGCGGCTGGTTCTGGCCGACGGGCGCGAACTCGTGGACGGCATCGCCAGCTGGTGGACGGCCGTGCATGGCTACAACCATCCCCACATCGCCGCCGCCGTGCGCGAGCAGCTGAAGGCCATGCCGCACGTGATGTTCGGCGGCCTGGGCCATGAGCCGGCTTATCGCCTCGCCGCGCGGCTGGCGGCGATCCTGCCGGGCGAGCTGGACCACGTGTTCTTCGCCGAGTCCGGCTCGGTCTCGGTCGAGATCGCCATGAAGATGGCGCTGCAGTTCCACATCAATCGCGGCGAGCGCGGGCGCACGCGCTTCCTGTCGTTCCGCGGCGGCTATCACGGCGACACCCTGGCGACGATGACGGTCTGCGACCCGGAGGAGGGGATGCACAGCCTGTTCTCGGGCGTGATGCCGAGCCAGGTGATCGCCGACCTGCCCCTGAACGACGCGTCCGAAGCCGCGCTCGACGCCCTGCTCGCCGAGCGGGGCGGGGAGATCGCCGCCATGCTGACCGAGCCCCTGGTGCAGGGCGCCGGCGGCATGCTGTTCCACGACCCCGAAGTGCTGCGCCGCCTGCGCCGCCTGGCCGACAAGCACGGCGTGCTGCTGATCTTCGACGAGATCTTCACCGGCTTTGGCCGCACGGGGACGCTCTTCGCCATGCAGGCGGCCGGGATCGAGCCCGACATCGTCACGCTTTCGAAGGCCCTCACGGGGGGAACCCTGCCGCTGTCGGCGGCTGTGGCCTCGCGCAAGGTGTTCGAGGCTTTCTGGTCCAACGACGCCGGCGCGGCTCTGATGCATGGGCCGACCTATATGGGCAATGCGCTGGCCTGCGCCGCCGCCAACGCCTCTCTCGACCTGTTCGAAGCGGGGACCTGGAAGGCCGACGTGGCGCGGATCTCGGCCGCGCTGAAGGCCGGGCTGGAGTCGTGCCGCGGCGCGCCGGGCGTCGTCGACGTGCGGGTGCTGGGCGCGATCGGCGTGGTCGAGTTCGCCTCGCCGGTGGCCGTCGGTGCGCTGTGCCAGGCCTTCGCGGAGAAGGGCGCCTGGATCCGGCCGATGGGCAAGGTGGTCTATCTGACGCCGGCCTTCACCACCCCGGACACAGACCTGGAAATCCTGCTGTCGGCCATTCGCGACGTCGTAATCGCTGGCGGGGTTGAAGGAACCGGCGGGGTCTGATCCAAGCGGCCCCATGTCCGCCTCCACCGGCCCCCTGACGACGCTCGAGCGTCTCGCGATCCTGGCGATCATCATGACCTGGGGGCTGAACAACGCCGCGGCCAAGGTGGCGACCGCCGCCCTGCCGCCGATGATGGTGGGCGGCCTGCGTTTCGCGCTGGCCCTGGCCTTCCTGTTCCCGTTCGTGCGGCCGCCGTTTCCCGACTGGAAGCGGCTTCTGGCGATCGTGCTGCTGTCGGGCCCGATCCACTTCGGGATCATCTATCTGGCGTTCGGCATGGCCAAGTCGCTGAGCCCGCTGGTGGTGGCCACCCAGCTGTGGATCCCGTTCACGGCCCTGTTCGCCTGGCGCATGCTGGGCGAGACCATGCGCATGCCGGCTGTCGCCGGGCTGGCCGTCGCCTTCGCCGGCGTGGCGTGGATGAGTCTCGATCCCCATGGCGCGGCCGACCTGCCGGCCATCGTGCTGGGGGTCATCGCCGCCGCGATCTGGGCGGTGGCCACGGTGCTGGTGCGCAAGACCCCGGGCGTGAAGCCGCTGAAGGTGCAGGGCATGACGGCCCTGGTCGCCGCGCCGGCGCTGATCGCCCTGTCCTTCGCCTTCGAGCCGGACGTGATCCCCCGCGTTACGGCCGCGCCGCCGATCGCCTGGGCCTGCGTGGTGTTCGCCGGCGTGGTCTCGACCATCGGGGCCAGCGCCCTGCTGTTTTGGCTGGTGCAGCGGCGCGAGGCCGGGCGGGTGACGCCCTATTTCCTGCTGACGCCGCTGGTCTCGTGCACGATCGGGGTGCTGTTCATGGGCGACGACCTGTCGCCGCAGCTGGTCATCGGCGGCGGGGCGACCATGCTGGGCGTGGCCCTGGTGGCCCTGACGGAGAAGAAGACTCCGCCGGTCGTCGAACCGGCCTGAGGCTCTAGGCAGGGCGAACCAAAGCGCGACAAGGCGCGTTGAGCTTCCACACATGGAGCTTCACCGCATGAACCTGACCCGTCCGTTTTCCCTCGCCGCTGTCGCCGCCGTCGCCCTGCTGGGCCTTTCCGCCTGCGACAAGGACGCCGGCAAGACCCAGAAGACCACCGGCAAGGTCGAGTCCGCCGTCGGCACGATCACCGGCGACAAGGAACTCAAGAAGGAAGGCAAGAAGGACAAGGTGGTCGGCGGCGTGCGCTCGGGCGACCTGGAAGGCGCCGTCAAGGACGCCAAAAAGAACTGAGGCCAAACTCCTCGTCATCCCGGCCGGAGCGAAGCGGAGAGCCGGGACCCAGGGGCGGCCGCAGTACGCCGGCTAACGAGTGCGAACCTGATCGCTGCGCCCAGTCCCCTGGGTCCCGGATAAGCCCTTCGGGCTTTCCGGGATGACGATGTGAGGGGGCGGGGAGAGCGGTTGCCTCAGTCCTCTCCGCCATCCCTCCAGCGCCAGGGCGCGTCGCTGGTCTTCCAGGCGATCCAGACCACGCCCAGGGTCGACGTGATCACCACGATCGATAGCGGAAGAGGGCGGCCCGCCAGGAGGGCGGAAGCGGCGATCAGCAAGGCCAGGTGTACGGCCAGAACGACCCAGCCCTGCCAGGCGCAGGGCAACCCCGCGCCGTAGCCGAACCGCTTGACCCTGAACCACGGCTTGGCCATTGCCGCGCCTCCCCCGATGTTTTCTTATGCGGGCAAATGTACGCCCAGTTCGCCGGCCAGGTCGCGCACGAACTGCCAGGCCACCCGGCCCGAACGCGCGCCACGCAACTGCGACCATTGCAGGGCCCGGCGCTCCAGGTTCTCGACCTTGAGGCCGAAGCGCTCGGCGTAGGTGTTGATCGCCGCCAGGTAGGTCGGCTGGTCCATGGGCGGGAAGCCGATCCACAGGCCGAAGCGGTCGGAGACGCTCATCTCCTCCTCGGCGTTCTCGGCCGAGGCGATGGCGCCCTGGCTCTCGGCGTGGTCGCGCGGCATCAGGTGGCGACGGTTGGAGGTCGAGACGAACAGCACGTTCTCCGGCGGGCCGGCCACGCCGCCTTCCAGCGCCGACTTCAGGGCCTTGGCCGCCGCCGCGCCGTCCTCGAACGACAGGTCGTCGCACAGCACCACGAAGCGCTCGCTCCGCACGCGCAGGGCGTCGAACAGCGGGGGCAGGGCGGCGACCTCGTCGCGATCGACCTCGACCAGCTTCAGGTCCGGATATTCGGCCGTCAGGGCCATGAAGGCCGACTTGGTCAGCGAGCTCTTGCCCGTGCCGCGCACGCCCCACAGCAGCACGTGATTGCACGGCAAGCCGGTGGCGAAGCGGCGCAGGTTCTGGATGAAGCGGTCCTTCTGGCGCTCGATCCCCACCAAAAGCTCGATATCCATCGCGTAGTCGGGCGCGGGCAGGAAGGCGCCCGATACCGGCTCATGGCGGAAGAGACGCGCGCCGCTGAAGTCCGGGGCGACGGTGGCTGGCGGGGCCAGGCGCTCCAGGGCGTCGGCGATACGGGCGAGCAGGGGCAGGGCGGCTTCGGTCATGGCCACGCTCCTTACCCCCTCGCGCTCTCATTGCAAAAGGGTTGGCATTGCAAAAGGGCCGGTATTGCAAAAGCGCCCTCATTGCAAAAGGGAGGGTGAACGCATAGCTTCCGCCGACTTGGCGGGGGCCCCATTTCAGACGTCCCCTGCCGCTTGAAATTCTTGGAGACGTTATGCCGAGCGATCCGAACGCGTTGATCCAGGCTTTTGGCCTGCCTGTGATCCTGATCGTGTTTTTCTACTTCATGATCCTGCGCCCGCAGCAGAAGCGTCAGAAGGAACATCAGGCTACCATCAACAACCTGAAGCGCGGCGACAACGTCGTGCTGTCGAGCGGCGTGCTCGGCAAGGTTGTCCGTGTCGAGGAAAAGGAAGTCGGCGTCGAGATCGCCCAGGGCGTCACCGTCAAGGTGCGCAAGGGCATGATCACCGAAGTCACGGCCAAGGGCGATCCCGCTCCGGCCAACGATCCGAAGAACTGAGTAAGATCAGGTCCAACTAGCCCGCCCTGGCGCCCCGGCGTCGTCGAGAGCCCCGTAGTCCATGCTGAGCCTATCCCGCTGGAAGATCGCCATCGTCACCTTGTCGGTGATCTTCGGCATCGTCTTCACCCTGCCGAACCTGCTGCCGCAGAAGACGCTAGACGCCCTGCCGGGATGGGTTCCCAAGCAGAAGCTGAACCTCGGCCTCGACCTCCAGGGCGGGTCGTACCTCCTGTACGAGGTCGACACCGCCGCCCTGCGCAAGGAGCGCCTGGGCAACCTGGTCGAAGACACGCGCACCACCCTGCGCACGGCGGGAATCAGCTTCAACGGCCTGGGTGAAACGGGCGGCGTCATCTCGGTGCGGATCGACGACGGCTCGAAGGTCGCCGCCGCCGTGACCGAGCTGAACAAGCTCGGCAGCCCGCTGCCGGGCGCGCTGACCAAGGACGTGGTCGTCTCGACCAAGTCCGACCAGCGTATCGAACTGACCTTCGCGCCCGAGGCCGCCCGCGCCGACGCCGCCAAGGCCGTCGAGCAGTCGATCGAGACCATCCGTCGCCGGATCGACAGCCTGGGCACCAAGGAACCGACGATCACCCGCCAAGGGACCGATCGCATCGTCATCCAGGCCGCCGGTGAAAGCGATCCCGAACGCCTGAAGGCCGTGATCGGCAAGACCGCCAAGCTGACCTTCCAGATGGTCGACGAAACGGTCACGCCGGAAGAAATGCAGTCGGGCCGCATGCCGCCCGGCGTCGTCATGGTGCCCAGCGCCGATGGCTACGCGCCGGCCTACGCCCTGAAGAAGCGCGCCCTGGTTTCGGGCGACGACCTCGAAAGCGCCGACCAGGCCTTCGACGGCCAGAGCGGCCGCCCGGTGGTCTCGTTCCGCTTCAAGGGCCCTGGCGCGCGCAAGTTCGGCGACGCCACCGCTCGCAATATCGGCAAGCGCTTCGCCATCGTCCTCGACAACAAGGTGATCTCCGCGCCGACCATCCAGGGCGCGATCCTGGGCGGCTCGGGCCAGATCACCGGCAACTTCACGGTCGAAAGCGCCGCGGAACTGTCGCTGCTGCTGCGCTCCGGCGCGCTGCCGGCCCAGCTGAACATCGAAGAGCAACGCACCGTCGGCGCCGAACTGGGCGCGGACGCGGTCAAGGCCGGCGCCATCTCGCTGGCCATCGGCGCCGCGGCGATGTTCGTCTTCATCATCCTGGCCTACGGCCTGTTCGGCGTGTTCGCGGCCATGGCCCTGGTGGCCAACGTGCTGCTGATCGTCGGCATCATGTCGTTCACCCAGGCGACCCTGACCTTCCCGGGCATCGCCGGCCTGATCCTGACCCTCGCCGTCGCCGTCGACGCCAACGTGCTGATCTACGAGCGTATGCGCGACGAGGCGGCCGCGGGACGATCGCCGATGTCGGCGGCCGACACCGGCTACCGGCTGGCGCTGGTGTCGATCCTCGACGCCAACATCACCAGCCTGATCTCGGCCGGCATCATGTTCAGCTTCGGCTCGGGTCCGGTGAAGGGCTTCGCCTGGACCCTGGCCATCGGCGTGTTCACCTCGCTGTTCACCGCCATCATCATCACTCAAGTGCTCATCGGTTGGTGGTTCAAGGCCGCCAAGCCGAAGAAGCTGCCGATCGCGTAAGGATCAAAGCTCATGGCTGCTTGGCCCCTCATCCGCCTGATCCCGCGCTCGACCCACTACCGCTTCGTGCGCTGGGCGCCCGTCGCCGCGGTTATCTCGCTCGTCCTGATCCTCGGCTCGGGCGTGTCGTTCTTCACCCAGGGCCTGAACCTGGGCATCGACTTCAAGGGCGGCGTCGCCCTTGAGGCCCGTACGCCCGCGACCGCGCCCATCGACCTCGACAAGCTGCGCGCAGTGGCCAAAGGCACCGGCGCGCACGACGTGCAGGTCCAAGGCTTCGGCGCGCCGAACTCGGCGATGGTCCGTTTCCTGCCGACCGAGGGCGGCAACGCCCAGGTCGAGGCCAACCGCATCAAGGGCGAGATCATCGCCAAGTTCCCCGGCATGACCATGCCGGCGCCGACCGTCATCGGCGCCAAGGTCTCGGGCGAGCTGCTGATGGGCGGCTTCAAGGCGCTGGGCATCGCCCTGCTGCTGATGCTCGGCTACATCTGGTTCCGCTTCCAGTGGCAGTTCGGCGTCGGCGCCGTCGTGGCCGTGTTCCACGACATCATCCTGACCCTGGGCGTGCTGTCGGTGATGCAGATCGAGTTCTCAATGACCTCGGTCGCGGCCCTGCTGACGGTCATCGGCTATTCGATGAACGAAAAGGTCATCACCTTCGACCGCCTCAAGGAAAACCTGCGCAAGTACAAGTCGACGCCGCTGCGCGAGATCATCGACCTGTCGGAGAACGAGCGTCTGTCGCGGACGATCATCACCGGCTCGACCGCGCTGCTGGCGCTGGGCGGCACGATGATCTTCGGCGGCCCGGTGCTGTTCCCGCTGGTCTTCACCATGGTGTTCGGCATCATCATCGGCACCTATTCGTCGATCTACATCGCCCTGCCGATCATCCTGGTCTGGGGCCTGAAGCGAGGCGACGAGGAAGCCAAGCCGATCAAGCTCGGCGCGGCCAGCCGGCCGTGAGCCAGGCGCTCACTCCGCGCCAGCCCCCGTCGATCGACTCCTGGGGCGGCGGCGGCTTCCGGGTCTCCGGCGTCTGGCGTCCCGGTTCGCTGCTGATCATCGACGATCAGCCGGTGGACTGGGGCGCAACGTCGCTGGCCGACCTCACGCCCGAAGCCTTCGCCCCGGTCTACGCCGCGGGCGGGGCGGTGGAGTTCGTGCTGCTGGGCGTGGGCCTAGCCAACGCTCTGCCGCCGCGCCCCGTGCGCGACGCTCTGAAGGCCGCGGGCCTGGGTCTCGAGTTCATGAGCACCGAGGCCGCCGCCCGCACCTACAACGTCCTGGCCAGCGAAGGCCGCCGGCTCGCCGCGGCGCTGATCGCGGTGTGAAGACCCCCTCCGGCCCTCCGGGCCACCTCCCCCAGAGGGGGAGGATCTACGCCGCAGATGCTCCCCCTTTGGGGGAGCTGTCGCGGAGCGACTGAGGGGGTCGCTTCCCCGACTCTCCCGCAGTCCCTATCCTGGCCGCCACGCAACGGCTTCAGGGGGCTGAATTGTCCGGGATCCTCACCAATTTCCGCAGCACCATCATCGTCAGCTTCGTGCTGGCCCTGATCATGGTGTTCGGCTTCGGGCATAGCCCCAGCGGCTTCCACGGCGCCTACTGGCAGGCCGTGTTCCGCTGGCTGCACGTGCTGTTCGGCATCCTGTGGATCGGGCTGCTCTACTACTTCAACTTCGTGCAGATCCGGGTGATGCCGAGCATCCCGGCCGAGCTGAAGCCGGCGGTGACCAAGTACATCGCCCCCGAGGCCCTGTTCTGGTTCCGCTGGGCGGCTCTGGCCACCTGGCTGATGGGCATGATCGTGGCCTTCAGCCGCGGCTACCTGATGGAGGCCATGACCCTGGGCGCCTGGCACGGCTACCAGCGCGGCGTCGACATGGGCTTCACCTTCATCGGCATGGGCATGTGGCTGGCGACGATCATGTTCGTGAACGTATGGGGCGTGATCTGGCCGAACCAGAAGCGGGCCCTGGGCCTCGTGCCGGTCGATGACGAGACCAAGGCCAAGGCAGCCAAGCTGGCCATGCTGTTCTCGCGCATCAACACCCTGCTCAGCATCCCGATGCTGGTGACGATGACGATGTACCAGACGCTGTTCGGCTGATCGGCCGAATGGTTCGGATCAAGGCCCGCCCATCCGGCGGGCCTTTTTCTTTGGGGCATACGGGGGCATAAGCCGCGCCATGTCCGCCGCCCCCGACAACCCCTACGATTCCGGCCTCGACGACCTGGTCCGCCGCATGGACCCGGATCGCTGGCTGGCCAGCCGCTTCGTCGCCGACCTGGCGGCGCGGGCCGATGTCGTGGCCCTGCTGGCCTTCAACTACGAACTGGCGCGGGTGGCCGGGGGCGTCACCAACGCCCTGATGGGCGAGATCCGCCTGACCTGGTGGCGCGAGGCGATGGAAGAACTGGCCGCCGGCCAGCCGCCGCGCAAGCACCCCGCCGTCGAGGCCCTGGCCGCCTCGGGCGTGGATCCGCTGGCCCTGGCGCGGATGGCGGAGGCGCGCCTGGCCGACCTGGAAGAAACGCCCTTCGCCGACGAGGCCGCCGTGCTGGCCTATCTCGACGCCACCGCCGGCGCTCTGGCGGGTCTTGTCGCCCAGCGCCTCGACCCCGCCGCCGATCCGGCGTCCGTGCGCGCCGCGGCCCGCGCCTACGGCCTGGCGGGCCTGTGGCGGCTGAAGCTGGCCGGCCGCTCGCGCTTGCCGTTCAAGTGGACCGCCGCCGACGTGCAGGCCCTTGTGGCCGGTCAGAAGGCTGTGGCTCGCGCCGAGCTCAAGGCCTTGCCGATCGCGGCCTTCCCGGCCGTGGCCGTCGTCGCCCTGGCGGGCGAGCAGGCGAGGGGACGCGACCTGGGCGAACTCGAAAAAAAGGCCCGCCTGACCTGGTCGGTCGCGACGGGCCGGATCTGATTATTCCTCCCCCGAGCAGCAAAGCGAAACGGGGGAGGGGGACCGCGAAGCGGTGGAGGGGGCGGCGGCGCGCAAGGCGCTCTGTCACTCGCCCCCTCCGTCACGGCGCGTATTCGCGCCGCGCCACCTCCCCCGCTGCGCGAGGGAGGAGTTTGCTTTCGCGCCTTACTTCCCCGTCCATTCGTTCAGCCAGCCCAGCACCTCGTCGTGCCACTGGACCGAGTTCTGGGCCTTCAGCACCCAGTGGTTCTCGTTGGGGAAGTACAGCAGCTTGCTGGGCACGCCCTTGCGCTGCAGGGCCGTGAAGGTGGCGATGCCTTCCTCAAGCGGCACGCGGAAGTCGTTCTGGCCCTGGACGACCAGGGTCGGCACGCTCCACTGCGCCACGTGGTCGGCCGGGTTGAACTTGGCGTAGGTGGTGTTGGGCTCCCACGGCGCGCCGCCGTTCTCCCACTCGCTGAACCACAGCTCTTCGGTCGAGTAGCCCATGAAGCGGCTGTCGAAGATGCCGTCGTGGTTCACCAGGCACTTCCAGGGCTGCTTCCACTGGCTGGCGATCCAGTTGATCATGAAGCCGCCGTACGAGCCGCCCAGGGCGCAGGCGCGGTCCTGGTCGAGGAAGGAATACTTCTGGGTCGCGAAGGCCCAGCCCTTCTGCAGGTCTTCCAGCGGGCGATCGCCCCAGTGCTGGCTGATGGCGTCGGTGAAGCCCTGGCCGTAGCCGGTCGAGCCGTGGAAATCGATCATCACCACGGCATAGCCGGCGCCGGCGTAGGTCTGGGCGTTCCAGCGGTAGTGGAAGAGGTTGCCGAACGAGCCCTGCGGGCCGCCGTGGATCAGGAAGGCCACCGGATACTTCTTCGACGGGTCGAAGTTGGCGGGCTTGACCAGATAGCCGTGCACGGTCTCGTCGTTCCAGCCCTTGAAGCTGAACTGCTCGGCCTCGCCCATGGCCACGCCGTCCAGCTTATCGGCGTTGAGGCCGGTCAGCTTGATCGGCTCGCCCTTGCCCTTCGGGAGGAGGGCGTAGAGCTGGCCTGGGGTCTTCAGGTTGTCCTGGGCGATGACGGTCTGGCCGCCGGCGACGCTGAACGCGCTGACGTGGCCCTCGCCGGTCAGGGCCGCAGCCTTGCCGGTCTTGACGTCGATGGCGAACAACCGGGTCTGACCCACGTCCTCGGCGGTCGTGTAGATGGTCTTGCCGTCGGCGCTGAAGGTGATCGACTGGGCCGAGCGGTCCCAGGTCGGAGCCACTTCACGCACCTTGCCGTTCTCGCGGACCATGATCCCGAAGCGGTCGGCCTCGAAGCCCGGGCGCTTCATGGCCAGCCACGCTTCCGTCTTGCCGTCCGGCGAGAAGGTCGGCTGGGCGTCCCAGGCCTTGTTGTCTTCGGTGAGGTTGGCGGGCTTGGTCGAGCCGTCGACCGGAACCGACCACAGGTCGTAGTTGGTCTGCCAGGGCTCGTCGCGGCCGGCGACCTTGGCCGAGAACACCACGGTCTTGCCGTCGGGGCTGATGGTGAAGTCCTCGTCGCCGCCGAACGGCTTGGTTGGCGCGTCGCCGTCGAAGCCGGCCATCAGCGCCTTCGCCTCGCCCGTAGCCACGCCCGAGGCGTCCAGCGTGTAGGCGTAGAGATGGTTCTTCGTGCCGTCGTTCCAGGTGTCCCAGTGGCGGATGAACAGCTTGTCGTAGACCACGCCGGTCGTCTTCTGGGCCTTGCGGGCGTCCAGGCGCTCCTGGGTGCAGGCCAGGGTAGGGCAGTCGGGGAAGACGGCCTGGCTGACCACCACGGTTTTGCCGTCGGCCGACACCTTGAAGGCGCCGACGTCGAACGGGGCCTTGGTCACCTGGACGGCGGTCTCGCCCGACACGTCGGTGCGGAACACCTGGTCGGAACCGGCGCGGCCCGACAGGAAGTAGATGCTCTTGCCGTCGGCCGACCAGCGGGCGCTGGAGACGCCGCCGTCCGACACCGCCAGGCGCCTCGGGGCGATCTTGGCCTTCAGGTCGGCGACCCACAGCGAGAACGAGGCCTTGTTGGCCGGCAGGTTCATCGTCCGCACCAGGTAGATCACCTGGCGGCCGTCCGGCGACACCCTGGGCTCGCTGACGCGCTCGAGCGTGACCATGTCCTTGGCGGTGAAGCCTCGACCCTGGGCGGAAGCGGCCGGGGCTACCGCGAAGGCGGCGAGCGAAAGGGCGAGGGCGGAGGCGGCGATGCGCAAGGTCTTGGTCATGGAAGTCGTGGTCCAGGCGGCTCTGATGCCAGAAAACGCGCGGAGCCTAGCGGCGCCTTGCGTCCGATGCCAGGGGCGAGGGTAAAGGTTTCCGCCGAGGCTGGAGCATGCTGCGGCGCCGTCTGAGAGCAAGGCGGAAATGGGGCGTCGAAATGGCGAAAACGCCTTATCCCACAAGGCCTTGGGGAGGTAACAATCAGAAACAGGACTTGCATTGCTGCGGCGCGGCGAAGCTCGTAGACGGTAAATGGGGACGAATAGGCGGCCGCTAGAGCCGCTCCCAAAGTAGATCAAAGGTTTCTCGTGTCGGTTTCGCCTTATCATCAGCACACGGTCGCAGGACCGGTGATCTTCGCAGGGATCGGCCTGCACACGGGCGCGCATGTGCGCGTCGCCGTGCGCCCCGCCGCCCCTGACAGCGGGATCGTCTTCGTGCGCACCGACGTCCAGGACCGCGACAACCGCGTGCCGGTTCGCGGTGACGCCGTGGTGCAGACCCAGCTGGGCACCGTCATCGCCAACGCCGCCGACGTCCGCGTCTCGACCATCGAGCACCTGATGGCCGCCCTGGCCGCCCTGTCGGTCGATAACTGCGTCGTCGAGCTCGACGGTCCCGAAGTGCCGATCATGGACGGCTCGTCCGAGCCCTTCGTGCAGATTCTCGACCGCGCCGGTCGCCGCCGGCAGGAAGCCGCGCGCCGCTACATCGAGATCCTGTCGCCGATCGAGGTGATCGAGGGCGACAAGCGCGCCACCCTTTCTCCGGCCGAATCCTTCGAAGTGGCCTTCGAGATCGCCTTCGCCAGCAAGGCCATCGGCCGCCAGCGCGTCGATCTGGTCATCGACGAGCACAGCTTCCGCAAGGAACTGTCGAACTGCCGCACCTTTGGCTTCCTGCGCGAGGTCGAGGCCCTGCGCGACATCGGCCTGGCCCGTGGCGGCTCGATGGAGAACGCCGTGGTCATCGACGGCGACCGCGTGCTCAATCCCGAAGGCCTGCGCCGCTCGGACGAGTTTGTGCGCCACAAGGCCCTGGACGCCGTCGGCGACCTTTATGTCATCGGCGCTCCGATCCTTGGCAGGTTCGAAGGAATCCTGGCCGGACACGGCCTCAATAACGCCGCGGTTCGTGCGTTGATGGGGCAACCGCGCGCTTGGCGCTGGCGCGCCTATGCGCCGGAGCTCGCCGAAGCGGTCTGATCAATCGGGGGAACGCTCCCGCCGCTTCGGCTTTCATTTGCGCCCGCATCGACGTGGTGTAGAAGCCTTGGTTCGGCGCGGGGGCGCGCTAATGCTTCTAGGGTGAGAGAGTCCGTGCTTCGCAAAATCTCGGGACGTTCGGCCGTTTCCATCATGGCCGTGCTCGCCGCCTTGTCGGTGACCGCCTGCGCCGGCAAGCCTAAGAAGCCGACCCTCGTCTATGAGGAGCGTCCGGTCGAACTGCTGTACTCCACCGGCTCAAGCCGCCTGGACCGCGGCAGCTGGAACGAAGCCGTCGATTACTTCCGCGAAGTGGAGCGTCAGCACCCCTATTCGGAATGGTCGCGCCGCTCGATCCTGATGACCGGCTACGCCCACTACATGGGCAACCAGTATTCCGAAGCGATCGGCGACGCCGACCGCTTCATCTCGCTGTACCCGGGCAATCCGTCGGCCTCGTACGCCTTCTACCTGAAGGCCGTCTGCTACTTCGAGCAGATCGTCGACGTGAACCGCGACCAGGCCGCCACCGAGCAGGCGCTCGCCGCCCTGCGCGACGTCGTCCAGCGCTATCCCAACAGCGAATACGCCCAGGACGCCCGCCTGAAGATCGACATGGTCAACGACCAGCTGGCCGGCAAGGAAATGGCCATCGGCCGCTGGTACCTGCGCGACGGCAAGACCCTGGCCGCCATCGGCCGCTTCAAGACCGTCGTCGACCGCCATCAGACCACTTCGCACACGCCCGAAGCCCTCTACCGCCTGGTCGAGGCCTATCTGACCCTGGGCCTCAACGACGAGGCCAAGCGCAACGGCGCGGTGCTGGGCTACAACTTCCCGGGCGACCGCTGGTACGCCGACGCCTACAAGCTGCTGAACGACGCGGGCCTGAAGCCCGCCGTCGAGCCGCTGAAGGCCGGCAACAAGCGCAACCTGCTCGAACGCGTCCTGACCCGCGACAAGGACGCGACCCTCGCGCCTCCGGGCGAGAAGAAGAAAAAGGGCGGCCTGATGGGCGTCCTCGGGATGTAAGCAGAGACATCAGAAGAGACATCAGACAGGCGGGCCGTTGCAAAACGGCCCGTTTTTCTTTTGTTCTCAAAGGGCTGCCCATCCCCCTTTGAAAAACTGCGATTCCCGGCGATCCTCGCGACCATGCTGATCGGTCTCTCCATCCGCGACGTGGTGCTCATCGAGAGCCTCGACCTGGCCATCGGGCCGGGCCTGACCGCGTTGACCGGCGAGACCGGGGCCGGCAAGTCGATCATTCTCGACGCCCTGGGCCTGGCGACCGGGGCCCGCGCCGACGCCGGCCTGGTGCGCCGTGGAGCCGCCGGCCACGCCAGCGCCACCGCCATCTTCGCCCTGGCCCCCGATCATCCCGCCTTCGCCTATCTCGACGACAAGGGCCTGGACTACGCCCGCGACGAGGACCTGGTCCTGCGCCGCCAGCTGTCGGCCGACGGCCGTTCGCGCGCCTTCGTCAACGACCAGGCCACCAGCGTCGGCGTGCTCAAGGATCTCGGGGCGCTGCTGCTCGAGGTGCACGGCCAGCACGAGACCGTCGGCCTGCTCGATCCGCGCACCCACCGCACCCTGCTGGACGCCTATGGCCAGGTCAGCGTCGGGGCCGTGTCCTCGGCCTGGAGCGGTTGGCGCGCCGCCCGCGAGACCGCCGCCGAGCTGAAGGCCCTGTCGGACCGCGCCGCGGCCGAGACCGAGGAACTGACCCTCCGCCTGTCGGAGCTGGACCGGCTCGATCCGCGCGATGGCGAGGAGACGGCGCTGGCCGAGGAGAGGGCTCTGCTGGGCTCGGCCGAGAAGGCCCTGGCGGACATCGCCTCGGCCCAGGACGCCCTGGGCGGCGACAACCTGTCGGGCAAGCTGGCTTCGGCCTTCCGCGCTCTTGAGCGAGCGAGGGATCGCGCCGCCAACGCCGGCGCGCCTGCCGACGGTCCGGCCATGACGCGCCTGGCCGCCGCCTGCGAGGCCGTCGATCGCGCCCTGGTCGAGGCCCAGGAGGCCAGCGCCGCCATCGACGCGGCCGCCGAGAGCTTCGAGTTCGAGCCCGACCGCCTGGAAAAGACCGAGGAGCGCCTGTTCGCCCTGCGCGGCATGGCCCGCAAGCTGAACGTGCTGGTCGAGGACCTGCCGGCCGTCCGCGCCGACTTCGCCGCCCGCCTGCAGGCCATCGAGACCTCGGGCGAGGCGCTGGTCGCCGCCGAGGCCCAGGCCGCCGAGGCCCGGGAGGCCTATCTCTACGCCGCCGAAGCCCTGTCGGCCGAGCGCCGCGCCGCCGGCGACCGCCTGGCCAAGGCCGTCGAGGCCGAGCTTGGCCCGCTTAAGCTGGAAAAGGCCCGCTTCCGCGTCGCCCTGGATACGCTCGACGAAGACAAGGCCGGCCCGACGGGCCTCGACCGTATCGCCTTCGAGATCTCAACCAATCCCGGCGCGCCGTTCGGCCCGATGGAGGCCATCGCCTCGGGCGGCGAACTGGCCCGCTTCGCCCTGGCCCTGAAGGCCGCGCTGGCGGCGAAGGGCGGCGGTCCGCAGCCCCTGATGATCTTCGACGAGGTCGATCAGGGCGTCGGCGGCGCCGTGGCCGACGCCGTCGGCCTGCGCCTCAAGCGTCTGGCCGCCAACGCCCAGGTGCTGGTCGTCACCCACTCGGCCCAGGTCGCCGCCCGTGGCGACGCCCACTGGCGCATCTCCAAGTCCGGCGACGACACCTCCACCCGCACCAAGGTCGAGCCCCTGTCGCCCGCCGAGCGCGAGGAAGAGATCGCGCGGATGCTGTCGGGGGCGGAAGTCACCGAGGCGGCGCGGGCTGCGGCGCGGGCGCTGATCGGCTGACGCCGACCCCCTCCGGCCCTCCGGGCCACCTCCCCCAAAGGGGGAGGATCCAGCAAGTCAGCAGACCAAGATGCTCCCCCTTTGGGGGAGCTGTCGCGGAGCGACTGAGGGGGAACTTCCCCCTGTGGGGGAGGCGGCCGAAGGCCGGTGGGGGGGACGTCTTCAGCTTCAACTGAGCGGGCCGATCTCGCAGCCACGCCCCCCACCGATCGCTTCGCGATCACCTCCCCCACAGGGGGAGGTTTCTATCTTCACAGATCCAGATCGTCCGCGGCGAAGGCCGCGTTTTCCTGGATGAACTTGAAGCGCAGCTCGGGCTTGCGGCCCATCAGGGTCTCGACCAGGTCTTCCACCGACTCCTCGTGGCGCGGCAGGGTCACGCGCGCCAGGGTGCGGACGGCCGGGTCCATGGTGGTTTCCTTCAGCTGGGCGGCCATCATCTCGCCCAGGCCCTTGAAGCGGCCGATCTCGGGCTTCTTGCCCTTGAACATGGTGGCCAAGAGCTCGTCCTTGTGGGCGTCGTCGCGGGCGTACTCGGTCTTGCCGCCGTGGCTCAGGCGATAGAGCGGCGGCAGGGCGAGATACAGCCGCCCGGCGCGGATCAGGTCCGGCATGGTGCGGTAGAAGAAGGTGATCAGCAGCGAGGCGATGTGGGCGCCGTCGACGTCGGCGTCGGTCATGATGATGATCCGCTCGTAGCGCAGATCCTCTTCACGGTACTTGTTGCCGCCCTGGGCTCCCAGGGCCAGCATCAGGTCCGACAGTTCCTTGTTGGCCGTGAACTTCTCGCCCGAGGCCGAGGCCACGTTCAGGATCTTGCCGCGCAGCGGCAGGATCGCCTGGTTCTTGCGGTTGCGGGCCTGCTTGGCCGAGCCGCCGGCCGAGTCGCCTTCGACGATGAACAGCTCCGCGCCGTCCACCGCGCCGCCGGCGCAGTCGGCCAGCTTGCCCGGCAGGCGCAGCTTGCGGGTCGCCGAGGCGCGGGAGACTTCCTTGTCCTTGCGGCGCTTGAGGCGCTCCTCGGCGCGCTCGACCACGAACTCCAGCAAGGCCTGGGCGGCCTTGGGACTGGCGGTCAGCCAGTGGTCGAACGGGTCGCGCAGGGCGTTCTCGACGAAGCGCTGGGCCTCGGTCGTCGACAGCTTTTCCTTGGTCTGGCCCTGGAACTCGGGGTTCTTGATGAACACCGAGATCAGCGCGCCGGCCTGGGCCACTACGTCGTCGGCGGTGATGATCGCGCCGCGCTTCTCGCCCTTCAGTTCGGCATAGGCCTTGAGGCCGCGGGTCAGGGCGGCGCGGAAGCCGCTTTCGTGCGTGCCGCCCTCGGGGGTCGGCACGGTGTTGCAGTACGACTGCATGAAGCCGTCGTGCTCGCCGAAGCCGCGCGGGGTCCAGGTCACCGCCCACTCGACCGCGCCGGCCTCGCCCTGGCGCTCGATGCGGCCAGAGAAGCTGGTCGGGGTCACCGTCTCCAGCCCCTTGGTGCGCTCGGCCAAGAAGTCGGCCAGGCCGTTGGGGAAGTGGAAGGTCGCCTCGGGCGGGGTCTGGTCGTGGATGCGCTCCGGAGCGCAGGACCATTTGATCTGCACGCCGCGGAACAGATAGGCCTTCGACCGGGTCATCCGGTACAGGCGCGCCGGCTTGAAGGCGCAGCCCTCGCCGAAGATCTGCTCGTCGGGCTTGAAGCGCACCATGGTGCCGCGCTTCCTGCTGGGCTGGATCTTCTCGACCGGGCCCAGCGGCTTGCCGCGCGCGAAGCTCTGGCGGTGCTCGAAGCCGTCACGCCAGACGGTCACCTCGACCAGTTCCGACAGGGCGTTGACGACGCTGGCGCCGACCCCGTGCAGGCCGCCCGAGGTCTCGTAGGCCTTGCCGCTGAACTTACCGCCCGCGTGGAGGACGGTCATGATCACTTCCAGCGCCGACTTGCCTGGATGCTTGGGGTGGGGATCCACCGGCATGCCGCGGCCGTCGTCCTTGACCGACAGGTAGCCGTCGGCGTCGAGCTTGACCTCGATCAGCTTGGCGAAGCCGGCGACGGCCTCGTCCATCGAGTTGTCGAGCACTTCGGCGAACAGGTGGTGCAGGGCCCGCTCGTCGGTGCCGCCGATGTACATGCCCGGACGCATGCGCACGGGCTCCAGCCCTTCCAGCACCTCGATCGAGCTGGCGTCGTAGCCGCCCGACGAAGGGGCCCCTGACGATTGGGGCGCGGCGGCCTCGGCCTTGCCCGGAGGGGGCGGAGGCGGCGGTTGCGGCTTGGGCTCGGGATGGGGTTCGCGGGCGGGCAGGGGCGGGGCGCTCGGCGGCGCCAGGGCGTCGTCGTCGAACAGCGAAAACAGCGAGTTGGGGTCTTTGGAAGACATCGGATGATTTTGCGGCGATTCGGGGGTCTCGCCCCGTATGACCCGTGGCCGCCCCCAAGGAAAGCGTCGGCATGCGCGCAGCTGCACGTTTCCGGCGCGCATACAAGCTTAACAACTATCACGTGTATTTGGCTTGTCTTGCCTCAGGGTTGATTCGATCGTCCCGCCGCCCGCCCATGGGGCGGCCGGTTCCAAAGGGAGAAACGTCATGAGCACCGTGGAAGCGACGGCTGGCGTCGACGAATTCACCACCACCGACTGCGGCTCCACCAACGGCACGGCCAACGGCAATCTGTCGGTCGGCGACGCCGTGTCGATCAACGGCAGCCTCGACCTCAGTTCCTGCATCGTTGGCAACAGCGAAGGCAAGGTCTACGGCATCCGGCTGGTGCCCAATTCCGGCATCTACAGCTATCGCGTCGACGTCGACGCCCAGGGACCGGCCGGCATCGGCTCGGGCAGCATCAACCTGGCCTTCACCGACAAGACCGGCGACACCTACAAGCTGGCCATCACCAGCAGCCGGCGCTCGGAACACACCGTCTCCTACAACAGCGACAACCCGACCATCGTGAAGATCACCTGGTCGACCTGACGCCGGCGAGGCTCCGCCGGCCGGCTGGTCCGGCGGGGCCGTTCGCGCTTTCGGGTCGCGGCGCGCGGGGCTAGGCTCCTCGCGCGCGACGTTCCGGCCCCGGCCGGCGATCGGCGCACGGTTCAAGCTTTCCATCGTATCTGGCCAAAGCGTCTGGATTTCACGAGGCGTCCCGCGAAGCGACGCCCGAAACGGGAGAGTGTCGATGCGTGCGTTCCTGACGCCGGCGATCTGCGCCGGTCTTCTGGCCCTGGCCGCGCCCGATCTGGCGGCGGCCGACACCGGCTACGCGGCCGTCTGGCGGCCCGGAAACGGCGCCCAGTGGTGGCGCTCGGGCATGACGCTCGACCAGTTCAAGGCCCAGGACAAGATCCACTTCGACAACGGCCTGCGCCTGCAGTCGGTGTCGGTGAAGGGCGGCCGCTACGCCGCGATCTGGCGGCCGGGCGGCGGAACCCAGTGGTGGCGCGCGGGCATGACGCTGGACGAGCTGAAGGCCCAGGACACGACCTACTTCAACCAGGGCCTGCGCCTGTTCGCGCTGGAGCTAGACGGGGGCCGCTTCACCGCGGTCTGGCGGCCGGGTTCTGGCGCGCAGTGGTGGCGCACGGGCATGACCGTCGACCAGTTCAAGGCCCAGGACACGACCCACTTCAACAACGGCCTGCGCCTCTCGCTGCTGGAGGTCGACGGCGGCCGCTACACCGGCGTCTGGCGGCCGGGGTCCGGCGCCCAGTGGTGGCGGTCGGGCATGACCGGGGCCGAGATCGAGGCCCAGGACCAGACCTATTTCAACCAGGGTTTCCGCCTGACCGCCCTGGCCGTCGACGGCGACCGCTACGCGGCCGTCTGGCGGCCCGGTTCGGGAACCCAGTGGTGGAGCCGCCGCCGCTGCACGGTGGACTTCAAGACCCAGGACGCCGCCCATTTCGCCGACGGCCTGCGGATGGACTTCATCGAGCAGGAGGACAGCGCCGTCGGCGCCTATCGCTATCCATGGAAGGCCGGCGACACCCGCAATGTCGGCCAGGGCAACAACAACGCCGGCGGCTCGCACACCGGCAGCCAGGCCTTCGTCTTCGACTTCTCGATGCCGGCCGGCACACAGATCAGGGCCGTGCGCGGCGGCACCGTCGAGTGGCTGCAGGAAGGCCAGACCGCCACCTACAACCCCAACGCCCCGACCACGCCCAGCAACACCCCGTTCGCGAACGGCAGCCTGCAGAACTGGGGCAACGCCGTGCGTATCCGCCATCCCGGCGGCTTCACCAGCTGGTACTTCCACATCCAGCCGAACGGCGTGCTGGTGAAGGTCGGCGACACCGTCCAGCGGGGTCAGCCGATCGCCACCTCCGGCAACACCGGCCGCACCTCCGGCCCGCACCTGCACTTCCAGGTCCAGGCGGACTCGACCAACTGGGGCCAGTCGGTGGCGATCACCTTCAACGACTGCGACGTGCCGACGGGCGGCGACAGCGTGACGTCGAACAACGTCTGGCCGTAGTGGACGTGGTCAGCCCCGGCGACAAACCGGGGCTGATGGCGACACGCTAGGCCGCCTTTGCGGCTATCCCCGCCAGGGCGCGGCGTTCGATGCTGGCGGCGAACAGCGGCGTCTCGCGGCTGTTGTGGTCGCCGCCGTCCCGCTGGCGGGCGTCGGCGGCGTCCGCGAACGGCGTGCCGTGCAAGGCGATGAAGTCGAGGAACGCCTGGGTCGGGTGGGCGACCACGCTGTTGGTGTACTCGCAGGTCCGCTCGTCGATCTTCCGGGCGCTCAGCGTCCAGATCACCTGCACGCGCGTGCGGCCGTTCGGGGTGAAGGCGTCCGAGGTCGACACCATCCGGCACAGGGTCGGGGTCGCGATCTCGGCCACGTAGTGCTGGACCATCAGGGTCTGGCCGATCATCTCGACATTGATCGACATGCGCCGGCCGTCGTCGGTGAAGGTGGCGCCGGCCGAGATGTGATCGGGCGCGCAGCAGCGCTGGTATTCGGCCTCCGGCAGGTTGAACAGCCAGTCGGCGATGTCGATCGCCTCGATCGGGGCGTTGATGATCGCCGTGTAGGCCGAGGCGGACAGTTGCTTGTCCGTGATGATGATGTCCGACATTGCCGTCTCCTGTTGGCTGTCGTCATCCGGAGCGCCGCTGCGGACCTCGCTGGATGACCGCCCGACTGTCGGCCCGGCGACGTTGGCGAGGTAGCCATCCATAGGTCTTGGCGGTGAGCGCATGGGGAGGGGGTGGCTAGACCAAGGTTTAGCGGCGCGTCGCCCACGAAAAAGCCGCGACGCCCGTAGGCGCCGCGGCTCTCGTTTCAGTCCTGCGAACCGACCCTAGCGGTAGGCCGGGGGCAGGCCGTTGTCGCCGGCGGCGTAGCGGTCGCGCAGCTGGGTCTGGCGGCTGTCGGCGGGCTGTTCGACGCCGCCGATGAACACCTTGTCGGCCCAGTTGGTGGTTTCCAGCGGATCGCCGGTCCATAGCACGAGGTCGGCGGTCTTGCCGACATCGAGGGATCCGATCTTGTCGGCCATGCCCCAGATCTTCGCCGGCGTCAGGGTGATCGCCGCCAGGGCGGCCGGGTAGGGCAGGCCGTTGGCGACGGCGAGGCCGGCGTTCAGCCGCTCCTGGCGCAGGTTGTTGAAGTCTCGCGCGCCGTTGATCGCCACGGTGACGCCGGCCGCGTTCAGGCGGGCGGCGTTGTCGAGGCGCGAGCCCAGGGTCTCGAAGCTGTCGGGCAGGTCGGCCTGGGTGTCGACGATCACCGGCACGCCGGCGCGGGCGATCTCAGGCGCGACGATCCAGCCTTCCTCGGCGCCTTCCAGCACGATCCTGATCTTCTCCTCGGCCGCCAGCTTGAGGGCCAGGCGGATGTCGGAGGCGCGGTGGGCGCGGATCAGCAGCGGGGACTTGCCCTGCACCACCGGGACCAGGGCCTCGAGATCGAGGCGCGAGAGGCCGTAGGCGCGGGTCGCGCCCTGCTCGAAGGCGGCGCGGTTCTTGGCGAACGCCCGGGCGTCCTCCAGGGCCGACTTGACCAACACGATGGCCGCGCCGCGCGAGCCGCCGGCGGCGCGCGCCCCGGCTTCGCCCAGCGACAGGGTCACGGCGGTCTTCGACTTCGAGACGATGTCGGCCTCGCCGGCCTTCAGCCGCACGAAGGCGGCCTGGCCGCCGAACAGCGGGGGATCGCCGCCGCCGTCCTTGCCGGCGGTCATCTCCTCGACCACGCCGTCGTCGGCGTGCTCGTGGGCGCCGCCGCCCACGCCCGACAGCACCGGCGTGACGGCCGAGGCGGTGATCCCGCCGTCGCGGGCCAGGCCGATCATCGGCGAGGCCGGATTGACGCTGTAGGCGATGTCGAAGCCGGCCGACAGGGCGTCGCCGGTGCCGTCGTCGCGCGTCTCGCGCACGCCGCCGATCTCGGAGGCGCCGATGTTGGACGACGGGGCCACCAGGCCGGGGGTCACGACCCCGCCCTTGGCGTCGATCGTCGGCACGCCGGCCGGGACGGTGACGCCGGCGCCGACGGCGGCGATCTTGCCGTCACGCACGACGATCGTCCCCGAGGGGATGGCCGCGCTCGACACCGGCTCGATGCGGGCGTTGACGATGGCGAAGGTCTGGGCGGAAGCCGGACCGGCGGCGACGGCGATCAGGGCCGCGCCGGAAAGAAGAGCTGAACGGATCATCAGTTGAACGCTCCCTGGCCGGGCTGGCCGAGCTCGAAGTCGGACTTGGGCTGATAGCGCGGGTCCTTGCGGTCGTAGGTCAGGGCCCCGTCGACATAGACCTGCTCGGCCTGTGCGTAGACGCTGAACGGATCGCGGTTCCACACCACGATGTCGCCGGCCTTGCCGACCTCCAGGCTGCCGGTCTTGTCGGCGATACCCATGGCCTTGGCCGGATTGGCCGTGATCCACTTGATGGCCTCGGCCCGGCTGATGCCGTAGCCCAGCTTGTTGCCGGCGGTCATGGCGATGGCGGCCTCCTGGTTGAGGCGCTGGGTCATGATCGGGTCGTCGGAGTGGATGACGACGCAGGCGCCGGCCTTCCACACCATGGCGGCGTTGGCGTCGATGCCGTCCAGGCTTTCCATCTTGAAGCCGGTCCACGACGCCCAGGTCGCCGAGCAGATGCCTTCCTTGGCGAGGAGAGGCGCGATCTTGTAGCTCTCCACCGCGTGGTGGAACATGGTGATCTTGTAGCCGAACTCCTTGGCGATATCGATCATCACCGCCTCTTCGTCGGCGCGGTAGCAGTGGTTCTGCACCAGGATCTCGCCCTTCAGCACGCCGGCCAGGGTCTCCAGCTGCAGGTCGCGCTTGGGGGCGTCGGCCTTCTCGCCCTTGTCCTTCTTGGCGCGGTAGTCGTCCCACTTGCGGGCGTAGTCGGCCGCGTCGATCCAGGCCTTGCGGTAGCCGTAGACATTGCCCATCGCCGTCGAGGGCGAGCGGCCCTTGCTTCCGTAGACGCGCTTGGGGTTCTCGCCGCAGGCCATCTTCAGGCCGTAGGGCGCGCCGGGGAACTTCATGCCCTGCATGGTGGTCGAGGGCACGTTCTTCAGCGTCACCGAGCGGCCGCCGAACAGGTTGGCGCTGCCGGGGAGGATCTGCAGGGTGGTCACCCCGCCGGCGCGGGCGCGGTTGAAGCCCGGATCCTGCGGCCACACTGAATGCTCGGCCCACACCTGGGCGGTGTTGGGATCGGTGGCCTCGTTGCCGTCCGACTTGGCCTGCACGCCGGGCGAGGGATAGACGCCCAGGTGGCTGTGGGCGTCGATGATGCCGGGGGTGATCCACTTGCCCTTGGCGTCGATGGTGACGACGCCGGCCGGGATGGCGGTGTCGGGACCGCCGACGGCCAGGATCTTGCCGTCCTGCACGACGACCACGCCGTTCTCGATCTGCTGGCCGGTCGCGGTCAGCACCGTGGCCCCGACGAAGGCGGTCGGGCGCGAGGGCAGGGGAGCATAGGTCGAGGGGAAGCCCGACGAGGCCTCGCCGTCCAGGCCCTTGGGCAGCGGCTTGGCCTGCGCCTTCTCGGCCGGCTTGGCGCTGGTCTCTGGCTTGGCCGTCGTGCCCGTGGTGGCGCAGGCGGCGAGCCCCAGCGCCAGCAGACTGACGGCCGCGGCCGTCGTACCCCATCTCGTCATGAACTTTCCCCGACTCTCGGAAGAGGCGGCGAGGACAGACTAATTCAGACCCCTGATCAAGCCGATCGGCGCCCCATTTTTCCCCGATGGCGACGTTTGTCTGTCGCTTGCGCTTCGTGCGAGGATCGCCTCCTGACGTTGAATCGACGCGGGAGGACCACGATGCGCCTTCGTTCCTTGCTGGGCCCCGTTCCGGCCCTGTTGGCCGCCATTCTGCTGACCGCCTGCGCGGCCCAGCCCGCGGGTCCATCCACCAGCGCTCCCCCGCCGATGTCGCGCGCTCCGGTCGCCGCCGGCGGCATGTGCGGCGGCATCGCCGGCTTCCAGTGCGGCGAGGGCCTGTCCTGCGTGATGCCGGTCGGCGCCTGCCGGACGGTCGCCGACGCCTCGGGCATCTGCCGCAAGCGGCCGCAGGTCTGCACCATGGACTATCGCCCCGTCTGCGGCTGCGACGGCAAGACCTACGGCAACGCCTGCGGCGCGGCCGCAAAGGGCGCCAGCGTCGCTCACGAGGGCGAGTGCAAGCCGGAGTGAGCGATATGCTGACAGGACTGGACCGGCGACTGGTGATGATCGGCGGCGCGGCCGCGGCGATGACGCCGTCGCTGGCGCTCGCGGGAGACAAGACGATGTACGGACTGATCGGTCAGATGAAGGCCGCCCCCGGCAAGCGCGACGACCTGGTCGCGATCCTCAAGGAGGGGACGGGCGAGATGCCCGGCTGCCTGTCCTACATTCTCGCGCTTGACCCGACCGACGCCGACGCCATCTGGATCACCGAGGTCTGGACCGACAAGGACAGCCACGCGGGGTCGCTGAAGCTGCCGGCCGTGCAGGCCGCCATCGCCAAGGCCCGGCCGATCATCGCCGGCTTCGGCCACCGTTTCGAGACCACGCCGGTGGGCGGGGTCGGATTGTAGTTTCCAGCGACGATCAGGGTTTCCTCGACGTCCTTGGGAAAGCTGCTCTATGGACGTCCTCGAACATCGGCGAGGGCCGATCGCCGCCTTATGGAAGCTCAACTTGATCAAGAACTACGGATGGTCGGATCTGCTGGCCGAGGCTTTCAAGCCTCACGACCGCGCGGGCTACCTGGCCGGCCGCGTCGTCGTGCAGCAGCGCAACGGCTATCTGGTGATCACGGACGAGGGCGAGGTGCGCGCCAAGCTTTCCGGTCGCCTGCGCCATGAAGCCCAGGAGGCGGGCCATCCGGCGGTCGGCGACTGGGTGGCGTTGTCGATGAACCAGGCCGAGCGCACCGCCGTCATCCAGGCCGTGCTGCCGCGCCGCACCGCCTTGGTCCGCCGAGCCGCCGACAGCGTGCAGACCCCCCAGGTCGTCGCCGCCAACGTCGATCTGGCCTTCATCGTCACGTCGATGAACAGCGACCTCAATCCACGCCGCATCGAGCGCTATCTGGCCGCCGCCTGGCAGAGCGGGGCCCGTCCCGTGGTCGTGCTGACGAAGTCGGACATCTGCGCCGAGGCGACGTCTCTCGCCGCCGAGGTCGAGGCCCTGGCCGCCGGCTGTCCGGTCGTCATCGTGTCGGCGCGCGAAGGGCGTGGCCTGGAAGCCTTGCTGGCCCACCTGGCCCCCGGCGAGACCTGCGTCCTGATCGGCTCGTCCGGCGTCGGCAAATCCACCCTGGTCAATACGCTCCTGGGCGAGCAGCGCATGGCCACCCAGACCATCCGCGAGGCCGACGATCGTGGCCGGCACACCACCAGCCACCGCGAACTGGCGCTGCTGCCCGGCGGTGGACTGATCATCGACACGCCCGGCGTCCGGGAAGTGGGGCTGGTCGAAGCCGACGAGGGGGTGACCCAGGTGTTCGACGACATCGAGCGCCTGGCGGAAACCTGCAAGTTCGGCGACTGCAGCCACGCCAACGAACCGGGCTGCGCGGTGCAGAGCGCCTTGCTGAGCGGGGATCTCGACCGCGGGCGCTGGGACCACTTCCGCAAGCTCGCCCAGGAAGCGGCCGCGGTGGAGAAGAATGCGGCCCGGGCGTTCAAGGACGCCGAGCGTCGCCGCCTCGGCAAGGCCCAGAAGACATATCGCACCGCGCGGAAGGACGCCCGCGGGGGCGCCTAGCCTGGGGCTGGGTCTCGCCGCCGTCGCTGCCGTCGGCGAAAGGTTTTTCAAAATAGGGCCGCTCTTCCCGGCGAATGGGATTAGGTGAGTGGTTCAACACCTTCGAGAGATGACCAATGCCCGCCTTCACCATCGTCACCACCAGCGCGACCCAAGGCAGCGATTCAGCGGAGGTGAACACCCTGACGGACGAGTTCTCCAACGAGAGCGAAGCCCTGGGTTACGCCCGCCGAATGGCGGACGAGATGCTCGATCTCGCCAGCCAGCTGTCGCTGGATTTCGACTACACCAATGTCGGCCTCTATGAGGGCGACCTGCTCGACGCGGATCTCGACCCGGACCATGCCGCCTTCAAGGGCGCATGGGTGCTGGACGAGGACGGCGCCGCCTTCGTTCCCGCCGACGAGTTCCGCGAGGGGATCACTCAGGCCGACGCCTGATCGGCTTGGCTTAGGCTACGACGGGACTGGGAAGCGAGATCGCTTCTCAGTCCACGTACCGCTCGCTCACCGCCCCATCCAGCCGCCGCACCCGCGCGGCCGCCAGCACGTCCGGCTCCATCAGCCGCGCGTTGATCCCCATCCTGTCGCGCGTCGGGTCGTTGGAGCTCCAGTGGGTGACGCAGCCGCAGGCGCGGCAGCGGTGGAAGGCGATGGAGCGATCGTCCCACTCGTACGTATCCGTGGGCCCGCTCTCGACGCGGCGCACCCGCGTGGGGCTGTAATAGGCCCACAGCACGCCGTAGCGGCGGCAGATCGAGCAGTTGCAGTCGGTCACTTCGCTCGGCGCCGTCTCGATCTCGAAGCCCACGGCCCCGCAGTGGCAGCTGGTCGTGATCATACTTCCTCTCCAAAAGAAAAGGCCCGGAGCTTGCGCCCCGGGCCGATCCCAAAGTGCTTCAGGCCGTAAGGCTTAGCACTTGTAGTACATCTCGAATTCGACCGGGTGCGGGTGCAGTTGCAGACGCATCACTTCTTCCATCTTCAGCTCGATGTAGCTGTCGATGAAATCGTCGTCCATGACGCCGCCGGCCTTCAGGAAGGCGCGGTCCTTGTCCAGGCTTTCCAGGGCTTCGCGCAGCGAGCCGCAGACTTCCGGGATCTTCTTCTGCTCGCGGGGCGGCAGGTCGTAGAGGTTCTTGTCGGCCGGAGCGCCCGGGTCGATCTTGTTGATGATGCCGTCCAGGCCGGCCATCAGCAGGGCGACGAAGGTCAGATACGGGTTGCCCATCGGGTCGGGGAAGCGGGCTTCCAGACGCTTGGCCTTCGGCGAGTCGACGTGCGGGATGCGGATCGAGGCCGAGCGGTTGCGCGAGCTGTAGGCCAGCTTCACCGGGGCTTCGTAGCCCGGCACCAGGCGCTTGTAGCTGTTGGTGGTCGAGTTCGAGAAGGCGTTGATGGCCTTGGCGTGCTTAATGATGCCGCCGATGTACCACAGGCACTCTTGCGACAGACCGGCGTACTTGTCGCCGGCGAACAGCGGCTTGCCGTCCTGCCAGATCGACTGGTGCACGTGCATGCCCGAGCCGTTGTCGGCGAACATCGGCTTGGCCATGAAGGTGGCCGTCTTGCCGTAGGCGTGGGCCACGTTGTGGATCACGTACTTATAGAGCTGCATGCGGTCGGCCATGGTGACCATGGTGTCGAACTTCAGGCCGAGCTCGTGCTGGGCGGGCGCCACTTCGTGGTGGTGCTTTTCCGGCTTCATGCCCAGCTCGCCCATGACGGCCAGCATTTCGCCGCGCAGGTCCTGAGCCGAGTCGACCGGGTTGACCGGGAAGTAGCCGCCCTTGGGGCCCGGGCGGTGGCCCATGTTGCCTTCCGGATAGACCTTGCCCGAGTTGACCGGCAGTTCGCTCGAGTCGAACGAGTAGCCGGTGTTTTCCGGAGCGGTCGACCAGCGCACGTCGTCGAAGATGAAGAATTCGGCTTCCGGGCCGAAGTAGACGGTGTCGCCCACGCCGGCCGACTTGACGAAGTTCAGCGCGGCCTTGGCGATCGAGCGCGGGTCGCGGTTGTAGGGGGTGCCGTCGTCGGGGTTCACGACGTCGCAGAACAGAGCCAGGGTGGTCTGCTGGTAGAACGGGTCGATGATGGCCGAGGTCAGGTCCGGACGCAGCTTCATGTCCGACTCGTTGATGGCCTTCCAGCCGGCGATCGACGAGCCGTCGAACATGGTGCCGTCGTTGAGGAAGTCGTCATCGACCAGGTCGATGTCGAAGGTCACGTGCTGCAGCTTGCCGCGAACGTCCGTGAAGCGGACGTCGACGTACTTCACGTCCTTTTCCTTGATCAGGTCCAGGATTTCCTTGGCGGTGCTCATTGATATCCCCTTTGAGCGAGTAAAGTCTGAGGATCGCCGTTAGACGGCGGACGGACCGGTTTCGCCGGTCCGGATGCGAACGACTTCGGTGATCTCCGAGACGAAGATCTTGCCGTCGCCGATGCGGCCCGTGCGGGCGGCGTTGGTGATCGCCTCGAGGGCGGGTTCGAGCTGGCTGTCCTCGACGACCACCTCGACCTTGATCTTGGGCAGGAAGTCCACGACGTACTCGGCGCCGCGATAGAGCTCGGTGTGGCCCTTCTGGCGGCCGTAGCCCTTGGCTTCCAGCACGGTCATGCCTTGAACGCCCATGTCCTGGAGCGCCTCTTTGACCTCATCCAGCTTGAACGGCTTGATGACGGCTTCGATCTTTTTCATCGGTCTCTTCCGCGCCGGACGACGCATGGCCTCTGACTTTGAGCGGCAAGGATCACGCCGCCCCGGACGCCACAAGCAGGCTGTCTCGCGATTGTCGTGCTTCCGCTTTCGGTTTTGGCATATGAGCAAATCTTGAGCGAGATTTGATCGAAAAATATGCATTTCGGAATTGTGGCTCAAAACGGCCTTGCCGCGCCCCCAACCCCGCCTAGGATTACGAAAACAATCGTTTGAACGGGGGCGAACATGCGGGACGAGACGCCGGTTTTGATCGGCGCGGGGCAGTTCACGTTTCGCGGTCCGGCCGAAAATTCGCCTTCGCCGCTGGAATTGCTGAGAATTGCGGCGAAACGCGCTGACGCCGACACGGGAGTCGCGGGGACGGTTCTTGCGCGTTTGGACGCTCTGGCGGTCGTAGCGTTCAGCATCGACGCTCCGGGCGCGCTTTCGAAGCTGCCGCTTCCCCGCCTGTCGGATCCGCCGGCCAGCCTGGCCCGGGCGCTGGGCGCCGATCCGGCCTGGGCGGTCTACACCGAGACCGGCGGCAACAGCCCCCAGCAGGCGATCAACATCCTGGCCGAGCGCATCGCCCGCGGCGAGTCGCGGCTGGGGATCGTCACCGGCGCCGAATTCCTCGGCTCGCTGATGAAGCGCGCCAAGGGCGGCCTGGGCTTCGACGGCTGGGCCGACGACATCGAAACCAGACCCGTCCGCATCGGCGACCCGCGTCCCGGCGTCACCGAGCAGGAAGCCGCCCATGGCCTGGGCTATCCGGTCAACACCTATCCGCTGTTCGAGAACGCCCTGCGGGCCCGCGACGGGCGGTCCCTGGCCGACCATCAGGCGCGGCTGGGCGCGCTGTTCTCGCCGTTCAGCAAGGTCGCCGCCGCCGATCCCGAGGCCTGGTTCCCGGTCGAGCGTTCGCCGGAGGAACTGGTCACGGTGACCGAGCGCAACCGCATGGTCGGCTATCCGTACCCCAAGTACCTGAACGCCATCATGGAGGTGGACCAGTCGGCCGCCGTGCTGGTCGCCAGCGTCGGCATGGCTCGCGAACTGGGCGTGCCGGAGGACCGCTGGGTGTTCCTGCACGGCTGCGCCGACGCCGCCGACCTCTGGTACCCTCTGCAGCGGCAGGACTTCCACTCCAGCCCCGCCATCCGCCTGACCGGCCAGCGGGCGCTGGAGATGGCCGGGATCGGGCTCGAGGACCTCGACCTGATCGACCTCTATTCCTGCTTCCCCTCGGCCGTGCAGATCGCCGCCGAGGAACTGGGCCTGGCGCTGGACGATCCGCGCGGCCTCACCGTCACCGGCGGCCTGCCTTATTTCGGCGGGCCGGGGAACAACTACAGCCTCCACGCCGTGGCCCGGCTGGTCGAGCGGCTGCGCGCCCGGCCAGGCGCCTATGGCCTGTCGACCGCCAACGGCTGGTTCCTGACCAAGCAGTCGGTCGGGATCTATTCGACCCGCCCGGTCGAGGGCGAATGGCGGCGCGAGGATCCGGCGGTGATCCAGAAAGAGATCGACGCCCTGCCGCATCCGCCGATCGTCGAGAAGCCGGAGGGGCGCGCGAGCATCGAGACCTACACCGTCGTCCACGCCCGCCAGGGGCCGCGCATGGGCATCGTCGTCGGCCGTACTGCGGACGGCGCGCGGTTCGTGGCCAACACCCCCGACGATCCGGCGACCCTGGCCGATCTCGAAAGCCGCGAGGGCGTGGGGCGGACGGGAACGGCGGGCCCCCATCCCGACGGCGTGCGCAACCTCTTCACGCCGGACGCCGCCTGATGGGCCGCGTCCACGTCATCCGCCACGGCAAGCCGGCCGCGACCTGGGGCGGCCACGACGACGATCCGGGCCTGGACGAGACCGGCCAGGAGCAGGCGAGGGCGGTCGCCGCCGCGCTCTTCGCCCTGCCGGCGGACGAGCGCCCGACCCGTGTCGTCTCCTCGCCCCTGCGCCGCTGCCGCGAGACCGCCGAGCCTTTGGCCGCGCTGCTGGGCGTTTCGGTCGAGATCGAGCCGGCGGTCGGCGAGATCCCGACCCCGGCCGCCCTGTCTCCCGAAGCGCGGCCCGCCTGGCTGAGGCAGGCCTTCGCCGGCGACTGGGCCGAAATCGAGGGCGACCGCGACTACCTGGCCTGGACACGCGAAGTGGCCCAGGCTCTGGCGCGATACGAGGGATACGCCGTCTTCAGCCACTTCGTCGCCCTCAACGCCGCCGTCGCGGCGGCGGAAGGTTCGGCGGCGGTGATGAGCTTCCGGCCCGACCACACCAGCGTCACCGTCTTCGAGGTCATCGACAATGGCTTGGCGCTCGTCGAGAAAGGCAGGGAAGCCTCCACCGGCGTTCTTTGATGGAGCCCAGCATGCCTCGCCAGATCATGACCGTCGCGGAGATGAAGGCGGCCGATGCGGCGGCCGATGCGGCGGCCGTGGCGGCGGGAACGCCGGCGACCACCTTGATGGAGCGGGCCGGCAAGGGCGCGGCCGAGGCGATCCGGGGGCGCTGGTCGCGCCGTCCGGTGGTGGTCTGGTGCGGCCCCGGCGACAACGGCGGCGACGGCTATGTCATCGCCCGCCACCTGAAGCGGCGCGGCTGGCCGGTGCGGGTCGAGGCTCTGGCGCCGCCCGCCACGCCGTCCTGCCGCTGGGCCGCCGAGCGCTGGCGCGGCGAGATCCATCCGCTGAACCCCGCGCTCAGCCCCGCCGAGCTCTATGTCGACGCCCTGTTCGGCGCCGGCCTGTCGCGGCCGCTGGAAGGTCTGGCCGACGATCTGGCCCGCGCCGCCGAGGGGCTGTCGGCCCGCATCGTCGCCATCGACACGCCCAGCGGGATCCATGGCGACACCGGCCGGCCGATCGCCGGCCGCGCCCTGGCGGCGGCCCTGACCGTCACCTTCCACCGCCGCAAGCCCGCCCACGTGCTCGCGCCAGGGGGAGGGATGGGCCGGGCGGCCTGCGGCGAGGTGGAGGTGGTCGATATCGGCCTCTCCGACACCGGCGCCGGCGACCTCTTCGAGAACGACCCGTCGCTTTGGGGCGCGCGCTTCCCCTGGCCCTCGAACGACGCCCACAAGCATGCGCGCGGCCGGCTGGTGGTGGTCAGTGGCGAGGCCTGGAGCACGGGCGCAGCGCGGCTGTCGGCGCGGGCTGGCCTGCGGATCGGGGCGGGGGTGGT
This sequence comes from Caulobacter sp. SRI_008, assembly GCF_057586355.1. NCBI lineage: Bacteria > Pseudomonadati > Pseudomonadota > Alphaproteobacteria > Caulobacterales > Caulobacteraceae > Caulobacter > Caulobacter sp. SRI_008. The sequence continues at coordinate 167,745 of NZ_JBYCZS010000005.1, read as the reverse complement.
GACCCTGCTGTCGCCGCCCAGCGCCCTGGCGGTCAACGCCGCCCATCTGGAGGCGGTGATGCTGGCCCCGTTCGAGACCGACACCGATCTGGCCGAGCGCGCCGCCAACGCCGCCGCCGCCGTCATCGGCCCGGCCGCCGGGGTGGGCGAGGCGACGGCCCGCAATCTCACGGCTCTTGCCGGCACCGGCGCGGCCCTGGTGGTCGACGCCGACGCCCTGACCAGCTTCGCCCACGCGCCCGACGAGCTCTTCGCCCGCCTCGACCGCGACGACGTGCTGACCCCGCATCCGGGCGAGTTCGAGCGGCTGTTCCCCGGCCTGCTGAAGACCGCTCCGGAACGCATCGCCGCCGCCCGGCAGGCGGCTCGCCGCGCCGGGGCGATCGTGCTGCTGAAAGGCCCCGACACCGTCATCGCCGCCCCCGACGGCCGTACGGCCGTGAACCTCAACGGTTCGCCCTGGCTGGCCACCGCCGGCTCTGGCGACGTGCTGGCCGGTTTCATCGCCGGTCTCGCGGCCCAAGGCATGGAAAGCTTCGACGCCGCCTGCGCCGGCGCCTGGATCCACGCCGAATGCGCGGCGGCGCACGGCCCGGGCCTGATCGCCGAGGACCTGCCGGGCCTGGCGCCGGCGGTGCTGAAGGGACTTTGGGACGCGCACAAAAAACCTCTCTCATAGGGAGAGGTGTCCTTACGCCGCCCCGATCGTCTCCAGCTCGAACGGCGTGGTCTGGTAGACCTCGTTCAGCCAGTTGGCGAACAGCAGGTGGGCGTGGCTGCGCCAGCGGTTGCGCGGGGCGCGGGTCGGGTCGTTGGCGGGGAAGTAGTGGGCCGGCGGCGGCGTCGTCGGGTCGATCAGGCTGTCGCGGTGATACTCGGCCGCCAGGGTGCCGGTCTCGTATTCCGGATGGTTGAACATATAGAGCCAGCGGCGGCGGGCGTCCTCCAGCAGGCACAGGCCCGATTCCTCGGACTCCAGCAGCACCTTCAGCGAGCCGTCGGCCGGCAGGTCCTCGGGCCGCACCTCGGTCCAGCGCGACACCGGGATGTCGATCTCGTCGGCCAGGCCCCGCAGATAGGGCGAGGCCGGCGCCAGGTTGGCGTGCGGGAAGACGCCGGAGCACTTTTTCGACAGCACGTGCTTGGGCACGCCGTGGAAGTGGCGCACGCCAGCCTGCGCGCCCCAGCAGACGGCCAGGCCCGCATGCACGTGGGTCTGCGACCAGTCGAAGATCCGGGAAAGCTCGTCCCAGTAGCTGACCTCCTCGAAGGCCAGGGTCTCGACCGGCGCGCCGGTGACGATCAGGCCGTCGAAGCGCTCGTCGCGCACCTCGTCCCACGGCCGGTAAAAGGCCAGCATGTGTTCGGCCGAGGTGGTTTTGGGCGCGTGGCCCGAGATCTGGATCAGCGACAGCTCGATCTGCAGCGGGCTGGCGCCCAGCAGGCGCGCGAAGTGGCGCTCGGTGGTCGGCTTGTCGGGCATCAGGTTCAGGAGGGCGATGCGCAGCGGCCGGATGTCCTGGCGGGCGGCCTCCGTGTCGGCCATCAGCGACAGGCCTTCGGCTTCCAGCAAAGCGCGGGCCGGCAGGTTGTCGGGAATCTTGATGGGCATGCGCTGCGTCCGTCCGTCGAAAAAACAAGACTCGGGACGGCTTTAGGGATCACCCGTTTCGTTGCCGTCTCGGCCGCATCCCCCCGACGGGGCGCCACCTTGCTCGGGAAGCAGGTTGGCGTTGGGCGAGCCCAACTCTTGATGCACGTGCGGCTTTAAAGGCCTCGCTTGCCGATCGCAAGGGGACGCAGGGTCGCGACCGCGGTTCGGACAGGGCGGGGAGGGCGCTTCAGGCTTCCAGGCGGTGCAGCACGATCTCGGCGCGCACGCCTTCGTCGAACAGGCGGCTGCCGTAGTCGAGCGCCGCCTGGAACGAGCGCTGCTCGGCGAGGTCGGTATAGAGCACCTGCCGGTCGCAGGTGACCTCCCATCCGGCCTCGGTCTCGGTGACCTCGATCGTCCGCATACGCTGCCTCCTACGCCATGGCGCAGTTAACCGTCGCTGGTTTTGAATGGTTGCGTGCGAATCCACGAAAATTCAAGCGGCACGTCCGTGCGCTGAGGGATTCGCGAGATGGGATCGAAGGGGAGAGGGAAAACCGGCCCGGGCGTCAGTCGGGGGGGCAAGGCCCGGGCCGGTTAATGCCCCGTGGCGTTACGCTCGACGGGACACGATGAGAACGACGCGAGCGCTGGCCGGTTCCGCCCTGGCGCGAAAAATCTGCGGCGCCACTTCAAATCGGTCGCGGTCGCGGCTAAGGCTCTGCGCCCATGCGGATGTGGCGGAACTGGTAGACGCACTGGATTTAGGTTCCAGCGCCGAGAGGCGTGGAGGTTCGAGTCCTCTCATCCGCACCATGTCGCCGCGCGCAGCGTTTTGCGCGCGGCGACGCCATACCCTTTGATCGACGCGAAGTGTCGTGACATAAGGGCGCTCTTTCGCCGCCCCCGGTGACGTGGGCGGCTATGATTTTTTGACCCCTGGGGCGGACGACGGGCGCGGGCGCCCAGAGCCGAGAAGCTAAGAATGTCGATGCAGATCGTTGAAAAGTCGGGCGAAGGCCTCAGCCGGGTTTACGGCGTTACGGTGCCCGCGAGTGAGCTGGCCACGCGTCTCGAGGCTCGTATCGCCGAAGTCGCGCCGCAGATGAACGTCAAGGGCTTCCGCCCCGGCAAGGTGCCGACCGCTCACGTCCGTCGCCTGTACGGCAAGGGCCTGATGGGCGAAGTCATCGAGCAGGCGCTCAACGAGACCACCCAGAAGATCCTCGACGAAAACAAGCTGCGCCCCGCCGGCCAGCCCGACCTGAAGCCGACGTCCGACATGGACAAGGTCATCGCCGGTGGTGAAGACCTCGCCTTCGACCTGGCCGTCGAGATCATGCCGGAATTCGAGCCGATCGACCCGACCTCGATCGAGCTGGTCAAGCCGGTCTACAAGATCGAAGACGCCGAAGTCGACGAAGCCCTGGCCGAGCTGGCCAAGCAGGCCCGCACCTACGAGCCGCGCAAGGGCAAGAGCCTGAAGGCCAAGGACGGCGACCAACTGCTGATCGACTTCGTCGGCACCATTGACGGCGTCGCCTTCGCCGGCGGCACGGCCAACGACGCCGAGCTGGTGCTCGGTTCGGGCCAGTTCATCCCGGGCTTCGAAGAGCAACTGGTCGGCGCCAAGCCGGAAGACGTCGTCACCGTGAAGGTCAACTTCCCGGAAGACTACCAGGCCGCCGAGCTGGCCGGTAAGGCCGCCGAGTTCGCCACCACCGTCAAGGAAGTGCGCGCTCCGGTCGACGCCGAGCCGGACGACGAGCTGGCCAAGCGCCTGGGCCTGGCCGATCTGGCCGCCCTGAAGGACCTGCTGAAGTCGAACCTGGAAGGCCGCTACACCAACTCGAGCCGCTTCAAGCTGAAGCGCGCCCTGCTGGACGTGCTGGACACCAAGCACGACTTCCCGCTGCCGCCGCGCATGGTCGACGCCGAGTTCGCCGGCATCTGGCAACAGGTCCAGGCCGACAAGTCGCAAGGCGGCCTGCCGCCGGAAGACGCCGACAAGACCGAAGACCAGCTGAAGGACGAGTACCGCAAGATCGCCGAGCGCCGCGTGCGCCTGGGTCTGGTGCTCGCCGAGATCGGCCGCAAGAACGACGTGGTCGTCACCGACCAGGAACTGAACGAAGCGATCGTCCGCGAAGCCCGCCAGTACGGCGCCCAGGCCCAGCAGGTGTTCGACATGTACCGCCAGCGCGCCGACCTGCAGGCCTCGCTGCGCGCCCCGATCTACGAAGACAAGGTCGTCGACCTGATCTTCGCCAAGGCCAAGATCGAGGAAAAGGAAGTCTCCAAGGAAGAGCTCCTGGAAGAAGACGACCTGCCGGAAGGCTACGGCGGCTGAGGCCGTCGTTCCTTCGGGTGACGAATTGAGGGCGCGGACCGAGAGGTCCGCGCCCTTTTCGTTAGCGCGTTCGTTCGGGCCGGCGCCTTGCAACCTGTTAAGCGCCACGCGATATGCGTCAGGAGCGAGAGCGCGGCGGTGATTCGCGCCCGCAAGGACATTCTGAGAAGGGCGAACCCCACATGATGTACGATCCGGTCGAGACGGCGATGAACCTGGTTCCCATGGTGGTCGAGCAGACCAGCCGCGGCGAACGCGCCTTCGACATCTTCTCGCGCCTTCTGAAGGAGCGGATCATCTTCCTCACGGGCCCCGTCGAGGACGGCATGGCCTCGCTGATCTGCGCCCAGCTGCTCTTCCTGGAGTCGGAGAACCCCAAGAAGGAAATCGCCATGTACATCAACTCGCCGGGCGGCGTGGTGACGTCGGGCCTCGCGATCTACGACACCATGCAATACATCAAGAGCCCGGTGACCACCGTGTGCATGGGCATGGCCGCCTCGATGGGCAGCCTGCTGCTCTGCGCCGGCGCCGCCGGCCAGCGCGTCGCCCTGCCAAACGCCCGCATCATGGTGCACCAGCCGTCGGGCGGCTTCCGCGGCCAGGCCTCGGACATCGTCCGTCACGCCGAGGACATCTCCAAGACCAAGCGCCGCCTGAACGAAATCTACGTCAAGCACTGCGGCCGCACCTATGACGAGGTCGAGCGCGATCTGGACCGCGACAACTTCATGAGCGCCGAGGAAGCCAAGGCCTGGGGTCTGATCGACCAGATCCACGAGAACCGCGAAAGCTCGGAAGCCGGCGCCTAAAGCCAGCTGACGATCTGAAGACGAAGCCGCCGGCCGCGAGGTCGGCGGCTTTTTCGTGCGCGTTGCGTGGGTTTCGGCCTCAACCTATGATCTTGCCGGAGGGGGAGGATCACCATGCGAAATCAGGCAAGGACTGTGTCGGCCGCTGTGGCGTCGGCGGCGCTGCTGGCCGGCGTTCTCGTAGCCGGGGCGGCCGCGGCGCAGTGCACGATGTGGTGTCCGCAGGCCCCCGGCGGCGACGCGCTGATCACCGAGTTCTCGACCGTCCAGCGCGCCCAGGCCGGATGCAAGGGCGACGAGGTCGTCTGGGCCCAGAACAAGCGCATCTATCATCGGGCCGGCTGGAAGAAGTTCGGCAAGACCGCTGGCGGCAGCTACATCTGCAAGGCCTCGGCCGGCAAGGTGAACCTGAAGCCGGCCAATCTCCTCCAGCGCTTCCTGTAGCGTTCACCGTCGAACGCGGGGCGTTTATGGCCGAGTTGGGCCAGGGCGCGGGGAAAGACGAAACAAACAGGCCCCAGATCGGCCGGGCAGGGCGGCGACAAGGATCGCATGACGATCCTTTCTCTCCGGAGCCCGGCCATGACCCTCCGCCGCCTTTCGCTGCTTTCGGCCTGCGCGGCCTTCCTGAGCCTGGCGGGCGCCGCCGCCCACGCCCAGGGTCTTTCCGATCCGACGCCCCAGCACGGCGTCGCCACCATGCGGCTGGCGGTCAGTCCGGAGCAGGTGCAGCAGATCGTCTCCGACCGCCTGCTGCAGGACGGCGTCACGGCGGGCCTGGCGACCCTGCGGCAGAACCTCTCCCTGACCCCCGCCCAGCAGGGCCGCTGGCGCGACTTCATCCTGGCCTCGAACGCCAAGCCCTCGGGGCTCGTTTTGGCCGTCGTCGCGCCCGAGGACGAGACCCCGCTCGCCCAGGCCAAGGCCGGCCTCGTCCTGCAGCGCGAGCAACTGGCCTTCGAGCAGCGGCGGGTAAAGGCCATGGGGCGGCTCTACAAGTCGCTCGACGCCAACCAGCGCGCGGTCTTCGACCAGGCCTATTCGGTGATCGGCAGCCTGTCGGTCAGCACCACCCAGGTCCCGGCGGGCTTCGCCCAGGCGGGTGCGGGGGTGGAGTAGCGGAAGGGGCAACCGGACCTAACCTGGCCCATAACCTCCCGTCATTCCCGCCCTTGTGGCGGGAAACCCTGGTTCCGTTCGCACGTGAATCACCAGCGGATCGCCAGCGATCCGCCCCATCTGCACTTGCGGCTGACAGAGGGGTTCCCGCCACAAGGGCGGGAATGACGGGATATGAAGGGCTAGGGTCTTGGCCCTAAACCGGCTTGCCCTTGAAAATCCGGTAGCCGCGCTCCTGGGCGATGGCCAGCATCTCGGTGTCGCCGGAGGTGTCGCCGTAGGCGGCGGCCAGCTTCATGTTCTCGCCGAAGGTCTCGCGCAGGCGCACCACCTTCTCCGGACCCCGGCAGTTGGGTCCCTGGAGGGAGCCGACCACCTTGCCGTTGAGGTCGAAGGCCAGCCTGGTGCCGATCAGCAGGTCGGCGCCGATGCCGCGCGCGAACGGGGCCACCACCAGGTCGGGCGAGGCGGTGACGATGACCATCCTGGCGCCCTGCGCCCGCCAGCGCCGCCACACCGCCAGGGCGTCGGGACGGAATAGGCTCTGCGCATGGCCTTCGGCGAACTTGCGGGCCTGGGCTTCCAGCCGCTCCTGCGGCACGCCCTTGAGGAATTCGCGGATGGCGGCGGCCTTGATGCGGCCTCGGTCGCGATGGAACAGATAGGAGAGGGCGGCCGGCGCCAGGCGGATCATGCCGATCGTCCAGCGGCCGCCGCTGACCCGCCACTTCAGGAAGGCCGTGAAGCTGTCGCGCACCGTCAGGGTGCCGTCGAAGTCGAAGGCCACCAGCGGCGGGCTGGCTTCGGTGTGGGTCGGGGCGTGAGCGTCGTGCGACGCGCCCGGCGCCGTTTCTTGGGTCTCGGCCATTTCGTCTCCGCCCCTCGGGCGAACTCCTTTTAACGGCGCCGCTTGCAGCACGATTCCGGCTGTGTTCGAAAAGCTTAGAGCCTGCGTCGATGTTCCACACCCCGTCTGGCGCTTGCTTTGGCCTACAGTCGTCCCATCTAGGGATGGAATCCCATGATCAGACGCGAAACATCCACGAACTTGGCGCCGGAAACGGGCTCCAAGGCTTGTGCCGCGCGTTCGGATCGGGGAATGTCAAGGATTAGACAACTCCCGTTCGGTATCCTGTTGCTTCGGTGGCGGGATACGCGCGGGGGTCGGCGGTAGCGGCTTTCGCCGTCAACGCCCTAGCGTGAGAAGCGACCATGACGAAAGCCGCCAGCGGCGACGCCAAGAGCACCCTGTACTGTTCTTTCTGCGGAAAGAGCCAACATGAAGTGCGCAAGCTCATCGCCGGACCTACCGTGTTCATCTGCGATGAATGCGTCGAGCTTTGCATGGATATCATCCGTGAAGAGCACAAGATCGCCTTCGTGAAGTCCAAGGATGGCGTTCCGACGCCGCGCGAGATCTGCGAGGTCCTGGACGACTACGTGATCGGGCAAGGTCACGCCAAGAAGGTGCTCGCGGTCGCGGTGCACAATCACTACAAGCGCCTGAACCACGCTTCGAAGAACAACGACGTCGAACTGGCCAAGTCGAACATCCTTCTGGTCGGTCCGACCGGCACGGGTAAGACCCTGCTGGCCCAGACCCTGGCCCGAATCATCGACGTGCCGTTCACCATGGCCGACGCCACGACGCTGACCGAAGCCGGTTACGTCGGCGAAGACGTCGAGAACATCGTGCTGAAGCTGCTCCAGGCCGCCGACTACAATGTCGAGCGCGCCCAGCGCGGCATCGTCTACATCGACGAAATCGACAAGATCAGCCGCAAGTCCGACAACCCGTCGATCACCCGCGACGTGTCGGGCGAAGGCGTGCAGCAGGCCCTGCTGAAGATCATGGAAGGCACCGTCGCCTCCGTGCCGCCGCAGGGCGGGCGCAAGCATCCGCAGCAGGAGTTCCTGCAGGTCGACACGACGAACATCCTGTTCATCTGCGGCGGGGCCTTCGCGGGCCTCGAGCGCATCATCTCGGCCCGCGGTTCGGCCAAGTCGATCGGCTTCGGCGCCAAGGTCGCCGATCCGGAAGACCGCCGCACCGGCGAGATCCTGCGCGGCGTCGAGCCCGACGACCTGCAGCGCTTCGGCCTGATCCCGGAATTCATCGGCCGTCTGCCGGTGATCGCCACCCTGGAAGACCTCGACGAGGCCGCCCTGGTGAAGATCCTGACCGAGCCGAAGAACGCCTTCGTCAAGCAGTACCAGCGCCTGTTCGAGATGGAGAACATCGGCCTGACCTTCACCGAGGACGCCCTGCACGGCGTCGCCAAGAAGGCCATCGCCCGCAAGACCGGCGCCCGCGGTCTGCGCTCGATCATGGAAGGCATCCTGCTGGAGACCATGTTCGAACTGCCCAACTACGAGGGCGTCGAGGAAGTGGTGGTCAACGCCGAGGTCGTCGAAGGCCGCGCTCAGCCGCTGCTGATCTACGCCGAAAAGAAGGGCGGAGCGGCCTCGGCCTGAGGCCTGGCTGCATCGCTTGAGAGATGAGAACGGCGGGCTCGAAAGAGCCCGCCGTTTTTTATTCCTCCCCCGTGCAACGGGGGAGGGGGGCCACGAAGTGGTGGAGGGGGCGAGACTGGGCTCGGGGCCTGATCCCTCTCCCCTTGCGGGAGAGGGTGGCCCTGCGGAGCAGGGTCGGGTGAGGGGTCTCTCAAAACTGAAAGCTGCGTGCACCGGTCAGGCCGGGCGCGGGGCCTGATCCCTCTCCCCGTAAAATCCCCGCGAAAGCGGGGACCCAGGCTTTTTCTGAAACGCTCGGCGCTCGACGATAAAACACCTGGGTCCCCGCTTTCGCGGGGATTTTACGGAGTTGAGGCGGCCTTACGCACGCTGCTCACACGGCAAATGCGGAAAAGAGTCCAGCGAACTCAACGCCCTACAACTTTATAACCCCAACTTATCCCCGGGGTCTCAAACCACCCCCATAATCATCCCCATCCCAGCCATGGGGAGGGCTCTTGGTACCGGCCCGAGTTAGCGGCTGTGGATCGCATCGAGCGGGGCCGCTTGGGGCGTCATGGGAAGGGCGGGTTTGCAGGATCGCTCAGAAGGCGTGATTGGGCCGTCAAGCCGTTCCGTGACGAGACAAGCGGGTCGACAGGGCCGGGATCGTTTCAAACCGGCCTAACAGGATCAGCCGAGGCGCCGCCGGATCACCGCGGAGCTATTGGTCCTGCCCGTCCGAGGGACAACCGGGTCCAGGGTTGAAAAAGCACCCGCGCCCCCGGTCCTTCGAGCCTACGATGTGGCGGAGCGGTCAGACGAAGCCGAAACGCTAAAACACATCACGGTCTCCGGGCTCCGCCCGGCCGCTCCGCGCCTCCCCGACCTAACGCGCCTTCGCGCGGGAGATCGCATACCCGTGTCCCTCTCCCCTTGCGGGAGAGGGTGGCCTCCGAAGGAGGTCGGGTGAGGGGTCTCTCAGAATTCAAAGCCGCGTGCAGCGCTCAGGCCGGGCGGGGCGTCTCCCATCTGAGAGACCCCTCATCCGACGGCCTTCGGCCGCCACCTTCTCCCGCAAGGGGAGAAGGATCACGTTCTCTCGCACCGCAGCGAAGAAACGATATGCCGCTGCGTCAACGGCCAAGCGGCCGAAATCGCCATGGCTCAGCCCGCCGCGCGACCGAAATATCCAGCGTCACCACCAATGCGCGACTCGTCGCCGCTGGCGGGCGAGCACGCTTGAACCGCGTCGCAAAAGGTCCACATAAATAACGACCATCCGCCCAGTCCCGGGCGGACGGACCGTACGACTCAGGCGCATCGTCTGAAGTGACGGCGGTCCGCGTGGCAAGGCGCGAGTTTCGCGCGCCGGCCGGGAGTGAAAACATGTCTGAGATCCGTACGCTTCCTGTGTTGCCCCTGCGGGATATCGTTGTGTTCCCGCACATGGTGGTGCCGCTGTTCGTTGGGCGCGACAAATCCGTCCGCGCCCTCGAGGAAGTGATGCGCGGCGACAAGCAGATCCTGCTCGTCACCCAAAAGAACAGCGCCGACGATGATCCGGCCCCGGCCGACATCTACGAAGTCGGCGTGCTGGCCACCGTGCTGCAACTGCTGAAACTGCCCGACGGCACCGTCAAGGTGCTGGTCGAGGGCAAGGGCCGCGCCGCCGTCGTGCGCTTCACCGAGCAGGAGGCCTATTACGAGGCCCAGGTCGGCGAAGTCAGCGAAGACCAGGGCGCGGGCCCTGAGGCCGAGGCCCTGTCGCGCGCCGTCGTCGAGCAGTTCGAGAACTACGTCAAACTGAACAAGAAGGTGCCGCCCGAGGCCCTGGCGTCGATCCCGCAGATCGCCGAGCCGGGCAAGCTGGCCGACAGCATCGCCGCCCACCTGTCGGTGAAGATCGGCGACAAGCAGCACCTGCTGGAAATCTTCGACGTCACCAAGCGCCTGGAGAAGGTCTTCGCCCTCATGGAAGGCGAGATCTCGGTGCTGCAGGTCGAGAAGAAGATCCGCTCGCGCGTGAAGCGCCAGATGGAGAAGACCCAGCGCGAATATTATCTGAACGAGCAGATGAAGGCGATCCAGCGCGAGCTGGGCGACCCCGACGATCAGCGCGACGAGCTGATCGAGCTCGAGAAGCGCATCAAGAAGACCAAGCTTTCGAAGGAAGCCCGGGCCAAGGCCGAGGGCGAGCTGAAGAAGCTGCGCAACATGAGCCCGATGTCGGCCGAGAGCACGGTGGTCCGCAACTATCTGGACTGGCTGCTGTCGATCCCGTGGGGCAAGGCCAAGACCAAGAAGATCGATCTGGGCGAGAGCGAGGAGATCCTCGACGCCGACCACTACGGTCTGGACAAGGTCAAGGAGCGGATCCTGGAGTACCTGGCCGTGCAGGCCCGGACCAACTCCCTGAAGGGCCCGATCCTGTGCCTCGTCGGTCCTCCGGGCGTCGGCAAGACCTCGCTGGGCAAGTCGATCGCCAAGGCGACGGGTCGCGAATTCGTGCGCATGAGCCTCGGCGGCGTGCGCGACGAGGCCGAGATCCGCGGTCACCGCCGCACCTATATCGGCTCGATGCCCGGCAAGGTCGTCCAGTCGATGAAGAAGGCCAAGACCACCAACGCCTTCGTCCTGCTCGACGAAATCGACAAGATGGGCAGCGACTATCGCGGCGATCCGGCCTCGGCCCTGCTGGAAGTTCTGGATCCGTCGCAGAACTCGACCTTCGGCGACCACTATCTGGAGGTCGACTACGACCTGAGCCAGGTGATGTTCGTCACCACGGCCAACAGCCTGAACATGCCCCAGCCGCTGCTGGACCGCATGGAGATCATCCGCATCCCCGGCTACACCGAGGATGAGAAGCTGGAGATCGCCAAGCGCCACGTCCTGCCCAAGCTGGCCAAGGATCACGGCCTGAAGGACAGCGAGTTCATCGTCCCGGAAAAGGCGATCCGCGACCTGATCCGCTACTACACCCGGGAAGCCGGCGTGCGGTCGCTGGAGCGGGAACTGGGCGCCCTGGCTCGCAAGACGGTGCGTGACCTGTCGCGCGAAAAGGTCACCTCGATCACGATCGACGACGAGCGTCTGGCCAAGTACGCCGGGGTCAAGAAGTACCGCTACGGCGAGACCGACGAAGTCGACCAGGTCGGCATCGTCACCGGTCTGGCCTGGACGGAATTCGGCGGCGACATTCTCACGATCGAAGCCGTGAAGATGCCGGGCAAGGGCCGCATGACGGTCACCGGCAACCTCAAGGAAGTGATGAAGGAGTCGATCTCGGCGGCCAACAGCTACGTCCGCTCGCGGGCGACCGCGTTCGGCATCAAGCCGCCGATCTTCGAGAAGACCGACGTCCACGTGCACGTGCCGGACGGCGCCACGCCCAAGGACGGTCCGTCGGCCGGTATCGCCATGGCTCTGGCCATGGTCTCGGTGCTGACCGGCATCCCGATCCGCAAGGACATCGCCATGACCGGCGAGATCACCCTGCGCGGCCGGGTGACCGCCATCGGCGGCCTCAAGGAGAAGCTGCTGGCGGCCCTGCGTTCGGGCGTGAAGACGGTGCTGATCCCGCAGGAAAACGAGAAGGATCTCGTCGACGTGCCGCAATCGGTGAAGGCCGGTCTCGAGATCATTCCGGTCTCGACGGTCGACGAAGTGCTCAAGCACGCCCTCACCGGACCCCTGACTCCGGTCGAGTGGAGCGAATCGGAGGAGCCTCTGGCGAGCCCCGCGAAGGGCGATGAAGCCGGAGACGACGCGGTTCTCACGCACTAACAGTAACTTATTGTTGATAACTGGGGCGGCGCGGGAATTTTCCGCGCCGCCTTCGTTTGACGGGGCAAGCGTTCCCCGCATACTTCCCGGCGAGCGAAGCGGCGTAAGCTGTTGCAGCGCCGCCGCTTATTGGCTGGGAGATAAAAATGACCACAAAAGCCGAACTCGTCACGGCGATCGCCGAAAAGGCGGGCATCAACAAGAACCAGGCGAAGGACGCCCTGGAAGCTTTCATCGACACCGTCACCGCTTCGCTGAAGTCGGGCTCGGACGTGCGTCTGGTGGGCTTCGGCACCTTCAAGGCCGTGACCCGCGCCGCGGGCACCGCGCGCAACCCGCGCACCGGTGAAACCGTCGAGCGTCCGGCCTCCAAGACCGCCCGCTTCCAGGTCGGTGAAGGCCTGAAGACCACCCTGAACGGCTAATCCCGTTTTCGGTCTTCAAAGGGGCGGGGCGTTCCAACGGCGTCCCGCCCTTTTTCATGCGTGCTTCCCAGACCGCCATTCGGCGGCTAGAAGCGCGCTCCATTCCCGAGCGGGCGGTTAGCTCAGCGGTAGAGCGTCTCGTTTACACCGAGAGGGTCGGGGGTTCGATCCCCTCACCGCCCACCAGGGACTGCTGACACGAACTGTCAGCGATCTTCGGCAGTCTCCCAGGCGTTCCGACGCCGAAAAGGGAGATCGTCATGCCCGTCAAGGGAAGCTGCCACTGCGGCGCCGTCCAGTTCCAGGTCGAGACCGAGCCGACCGAGCTCGCCGACTGCAACTGCTCGTTCTGCTCAAAGCGCGGCAATCTGGTCGCCTACTACCCGCTCGCCGCCTTCAGGCTGCTGACCGCCCGCGACCGGGTCGCGACCTACCAGTGGGGCGACTACATGGGCACGCACCATCACTGCGGCGTCTGCGGCTGCGGGACCTACAGCCAGTTTCCAGACTTCAGCAGCGGCCAGGCCGACTACGACAGTCCCCGGGTCGCCATCAACGCTCGCCTGCTCGAAGGCTTCGACCTGTCGCCCCTGCCGGTGAACCATCTCAACGGCCGCGACGACTGGTGAGCCTCAGAGCAAGGCCTCCAGCGCCTGGGCGGCGCCGCGGCCCTTGGCGTCGGCGGCGATCTGATCGCCCAGAACCTTGGCCGCCTCGCGCCAGGCCGGCTCATCCAGCAGCCGCGTCAGGGCCTGGCCGATCTTCTCCGGCGAGGCGTCCGGCGCCAGGGTGATCGCCGCGCCCCGGTGGGCGGCGCGCATGGCGTTGTCGTTCTGGTCGCGACCCATGGGCAGGCACAGCAGCGGTACGCCTGCCATCAGCGGCCGCAGGGTCGAGCCGTGGCCGGCGTGGGTCACGAAGGCGGCGGCGTTCTTCAGCAGGGCGCCGTGCGGGGCGCTGCGAACGACCTTCACATTGGCCGGGGCCTCGAACTCAGCCGGATCCAAGGTCGGGCCGGTCGTGACCAGGGCGCGGACGGGCAGGGCGGCCAGAGCGGCCAGCACGTTGCGAAGCGTCGCTTCCTGCGCCTGATAAAGGCTTGAGAACGACACCAGCACCAGGGGCGCCTCGCCCTGCGGAAGTTCGACGGTCTCCACCCAGGCCGGATCGGCCAGGTACGGGCCGACATGGGCGAACGGAGCGGGCAGGGGATCGGGCGCGAAGTCGAAGGCCGGGCTGGTCGCCAGCAGGATCGCGTCGGCGGCCTCGTACTGCGCGAAGAGGTCGGACAGTTCAGGCAGGCCGTGCTCGGCCCGAGCGGCGTTCAGCGCCGGCAGGCCCGACTGGAACAGGCCGCGCGCCATCTGGGCGACCATCGCATGCATGGCCCGCTCCTGGTCGTCGGCCGCCGGAGCCATGCCGGCCCCGAACGGCGGCGCGCCGGCAAGGTTCGGCAGCGACCAGACATTGGCGGCCAGCAGGGCGATCTTGGTTCCCCGCGTCTGGGCGGCGACCATCGCGCCGAGCAGCAACTCCTGGCTAACCACCACGTCGGCGGGGAAATCGTCCAACGCCTTAAGCACGTCGCGGGCGTAAGACGCGGCCGGGCCGGTCATCACCCGGTCGAGCAGGCGCTCGATCACCGCCATGGGATTGTCGGCCTCGAAGTCGCGCAGCCGGTCGTCATCGCGGGTCTTGCCGGTCTGGAACGGCGCGGTCGTCCAGGCGCGGAACGGCACGGACAGCGCCGCTGCGTCGGCGGCGTTGGCCGGATCGCTGATCGCTAGCACCTCGTGGCCGCGCGCGGCGAGGTCGGCGGCGACCATCAGCAGCGGCTGGACGTGACCGCCGCCCTCCCAGGTCGTGAACAGAAACCGCGCCATGATCCTCGCCCCCCTACGCAACCTAGCGAACGGTCTCGTATCAGATGTTTTTGCGCCTGGCGCGGGCACGACGTAGGGTGGCGCGGCGAGCCGCTGGACAGCGGCCAAGCTTCGGGGGAACCTCCCGTCGCTGAGCACCTTAATCGCTTGGCGGCCGCGTAAGACGGCCCCGCTGCAACAGCGAGGTACGGCGTGATCGATCTTCTGCCCACTTCCCCGCCGAGCCCCGAAGCCGGCGCGCCGCAGATTCGATCCGCCTCAGGTCGGCCCGCCCGTTTGATCGACACGACAATGCTTTACGCGCCGCGCAGCGGCGGCGTGCGCCGATATCTCAACGCCAAACGCGCCTGGCTGGCCGCCAATCGCCCGAGCGTGCGCCACACCCTGGTCGTGCCCGGGCCGCGCGACGCCCATGACGGCCACGGCCGCGTGTCGATCTACGCCGCGCCCCTGCCGTTCGGCGACGGCTACCGCTGGCCCATCGGCAAGACCAGCTGGATGGAGCGGCTGATTCGCCAACGGCCCGACATCATCGAGGCGGGCGACCCCTATACGCCCGGTCTGGCGGCGCTGAAGGCGGGCGACGCCATGGGCGTGCCGGTCGTCGGATTCTGCCACACCGATCTCGGCGCCCTGGCGGCGCTGCATATCGGCGAGTGGGCCGAAAAGCCGGTCCAGAAGCGTTGGGCGGCGATCTATCGCCAGTTCGACCAGGTCGTGGCCCCCAGCCACTTCATCGCCGGCCGTCTCGTCGAAGCGGGGGTTCGAGACGCCATCGGCCTGCCGCTGGGCGTCGATGTCGACACCTTCCATCCGGCGCGCGGCGACCGCGCGGCCCTGCGCCGGCGCCTTGGCCTGACCGATCGCCATCGCATTCTCGTCTTCGCCGGCCGCCCGGCGCGCGAAAAGAAGCTCGACGTGCTGGTCGACGCCGTCGAGAAGCTGGGCGAGCCCTATGTTCTGCTGCTGGTCGGGGCCGGGGCGGGCGCGCGGCCCAGCGACCGCGTCATCTCGATGGACTACCAGCGCGATCCCGAAGCCCTGGCCGCCATCCTGGCCGGCTGCGACGCCTTCGTGCACGCCAACGACAACGAGCCCTTCGGCCTGATCGTGCTGGAGGCCATGGCCTGCGGCCTGCCGGTGGTCGGCATCGACGCCGGCGGCGTGGCCGAAAGCGTCGATGAAGCCGTCGGCATGCTGGCGTCCGCCTCGGAAGGCGGGGTTTTCGCCGAGGCGGTCGAGGCGCTGTTCGCCCGCGACGTCTCCGCCCTGGGTCGCGCCGCGCGCCAGCGGGCCGAGGCCCGGCACGGTTGGACGCCCGTATTCGAGCGCCTAACCGGAATCTACGGACGCCTCACCGGCTCGCGGGCGTTCGTCGGCGAAGCGGCGGAAGTCGCCGCCTCGCACTAGCAAAGCGTCAGGCGGCCTGGCGCAGTTCGCTGCGCAGGCCTGCCAGGATCTCGTAGCTGCGCAGCCGCGCGGCGTGGTCGAAGATTTGCGAGGCGGCCATCACCTCATCGGCTCCGGTGGCGGCGATCACGGCCTTGACCTTGGCGGCGACGGTTTGCGGCGAGCCGATCGCCGAATAACGGAACGTATGATCCAGGCCAGCCAGTTCGTGCGGCGCAGCGATGGCGGTAATGTCATCTACGGGCGGCGGCAGCAGGCCGGGGCGGCCGCGGCGCAGGGCCAGGAACTGCTGCTGGGTCGAGGTGAACAGGCGACGCGCCTCCTCGTCGGTGTCGGCCGCGCACACCCCGATGCAGATCATGAAGTAGGGCTTGTCCAGCTGTTCGGACGGCCGGAAGCCCCGGCGATAGACCTCGATCGCCTCCATCAACTGGTCCGGCGCGAAGTGGGCGGCGAAGGCGTAGGGCAGGCCCAGCGCCGCGGCCAGCTGCGCGCCATAGGTGCTGGAGCCCAGCAGCCACATCGGCACGTCCTGTCCTTCACCCGGAACGGCGCGCACCGACTGGTCTTCCGAGGCCGGCTTGAACCACTGCTGCAGCTCGACGACGTCCTCGGCGAAGCGGTCGACCCCGCCCATGTAGCGGCGAAGCGCCCGCATGGTGGCCTGGTCGGTGCCCGGCGCGCGGCCCAGACCCAGATCGATTCTGCCCGGATGCAGGGCCGCCAGCGTGCCGAAAGCCTCGGCGACCATCAGCGGCGCGTGGTTCGGCAGCATGATTCCTCCCGACCCGACTCGAATCTTCGAGGTTCCGGCGGCCACGTGACCGATCACCACGGTTGTAGCGGCGCTGGCGATCCCGGGCATGTTGTGGTGCTCGGCCAGCCAAAACCTGTGGAAACCTAGAGACTCGGCATGACGCGCGAGGTCCAAAGTATTGGCCAAGGCTTTACTGACCGATGTTCCTTGAGGAACCGGCGACAGATCCAGGACGGAAAGCGGGATATCGGCGGGCTGAGTCATGCCCGCTAGATCGGGATGCGACCGCTCGGTAACAACCGTCCGCGGACACAATTTGTCGCAGTCGATGTCGCGAACGCGCGTACAAGCAGCAGCATGAGGCGCTTGTCTGGGCAGTTCAAAAAATGGGGGAGGGGAAAAGTGGCGCGAATGACGGGGCTCGAACCCGCGACCTCCGGCGTGACAGGCCGGCGCTCTAACCAACTGAGCTACATCCGCGTCGCGTAAGGTCGTAAAACCCTACGAAGCGCTCGCTTTTACCTCGGATCGCGACCTTCTAGGAGAAGGTGGCGCGAATGACGGGGCTCGAACCCGCGACCTCCGGCGTGACAGGCCGGCGCTCTAACCAACTGAGCTACATCCGCATTACCGTCCGCCGAAGCGAAAGTGCGACCCGCCGTGCGGCGAGGGGCGTCTGATATGTCGGGCGAAGACTCGTGTCAACGGCCATGTCGCCGAACCTGTGGATGGCCAGAAGTTGCGATCGTTTCTCAATGTGCCCGGGGCGTTTGAAGCCTGGAAGACACTGGGCTACAACGCGGCCGATTCAAGCCAAGGGCTGTCATGAACGCCTTCCTTCTCCAGTACCTGCCGATCGTGATCTTCCTCGGGATCGCGGCGGTTATCGGCATCGTCTTCATGCTGGCTGCCGCCGTGCTCGCGCCCAAGGCGCCGGACCCGGAAAAGCTGTCCGCATACGAATGCGGCTTCAACGCCTTCGACGACGCGCGCATGAAGTTCGACGTCCGGTTCTACCTGGTCTCGATCCTCTTCATCATCTTCGACCTCGAAGTGGCTTTCCTGTTCCCGTGGGCGGTGACCCTGCTGAAGCTTCCGCATGAAGCCTCGGTCTTCGCCTTCTGGTCGATGATGAGCTTCCTCGGCGTTCTGACTGTCGGCTTTATCTACGAATGGAAGAAGGGCGCCCTCGAATGGGAGTGATCGTTCCCGCCAACAGCTCGCCGCTTCCGGCGGCTGGCGCCGCTGGCCGCTCGACGGTGCAGGGCTATGACCCCAAGCTGCACGACGCCTTCTTCGACGGCGTGTCGCAGCAGCTGGCCGACAAGGGCTTCATCACCGCGGCCGCCGACGACCTGATCACCTGGGCGCGCACCGGCTCGCTGATGTGGATGACGTTCGGCCTGGCGTGCTGCGCCGTCGAGATGATGCACTCGGCCATGCCGCGCTACGACCTGGAGCGCTACGGCTTCGCGCCGCGCGCCAGTCCGCGTCAGTCGGACGTGATGATCGTCGCCGGCACGCTGACCAACAAGATGGCTCCGGCTCTGCGCAAGGTCTACGACCAGATGCCCGAGCCCCGCTACGTCATCTCGATGGGCAGCTGCGCCAATGGCGGCGGCTACTACTATTATAGCTACAGCGTCGTGCGCGGCTGCGACCGCGTCGTGCCGATCGACATCTACGTGCCGGGCTGCCCGCCCACGGCCGAAGCGCTCGTCTACGGCGTGCTGCAGCTCCAGAAGAAGATCCGTCGCACGGGGACCATCGAGCGATGAGCCAAGACCTCGAAGCCCTCGGCCAGGCGATCGTCGCCAACTCGGCCGGGGCCATCGCCTCGTACAACGTCGCGTTCGGCGAGCTGAACCTGCTCGGTTCGACGAACCGCGTGGTCGAGCTGCTGACCTATCTGCGTGATCACCCCGACTACCGCTTCCACCAGCTGGTGGACCTGACGGCAGTCGACTACCCCGAGCGCGCCGCGCGTTTCGACGTGGTCTACCACCTGCTGTCGATGGTGAAGAACGTCCGCGTCCGCGTGAAGGTGCAGACCGACGAAGACACCCCGGTGCCGAGCGCCACGCCGGTGTTCCCGGTCGCCGACTGGTTCGAGCGCGAGGCGTTCGACATGTACGGCGTGTTCTTCGAAGGCCACCCGGACCTGCGCCGGATCCTGACGGACTACGGTTTCCACGGCCACCCGCTGCGGAAAGACTTCCCGATGACCGGCTATGTCGAGGTCCGCTACGACGACGAGCTCAAGCGCGTCGTCTACGAACCCGTGAAGATCACCGAGTTCCGCGCCTTCGACTTCCTGTCTCCGTGGGAAGGGGCGAAGTACGCTCTGCCGGGCGACGAGAAGGCGGAAAAGGCTTAAGTCATGACTGGCACGAACGCGCCCGCCGCGGCGACCGACTTCTTCCGCGACGAACCGACGGTTCCGGTGATCCCGGAGACCCCGGTCCGCAAGTTCAACATCAACTTCGGCCCCCAGCACCCTGCCGCGCACGGCGTGCTGCGTCTGGTGCTCGAACTCGACGGTGAAATCGTCGAGCGCGTCGATCCGCACATCGGCCTGCTGCACCGCGGCACCGAGAAGCTGATGGAAGCGCGCACCTATCTGCAGAACATCCCGTACTTCGACCGCCTCGACTACGTGGCGCCGATGAACCAGGAGCATGCGTTCTGCCTGGCCATCGAAAAGCTGCTGGGCGTTGAAGTGCCCAAGCGCGGCCAGGTCATCCGCGTGCTGTTCTGCGAGATCGGCCGCGTCCTGAACCACCTGCTGAACGTGACGACCCAGGCCATGGACGTCGGCGCCCTGACGCCGCCGCTCTGGGGCTTCGAGGAGCGCGAGAAGCTGATGGTGTTCTACGAGCGCGCCTGCGGCGCTCGCCTGCACGCCAACTACTTCCGTCCGGGCGGCGTCCACCAGGACCTCACCCCCTCGCTGATCGACGACATCGAGAGCTGGGCCAAGGCCTTCCCGAAGATCTGCGACGACATCGAGGGCCTGATCACCGACAACCGCATCTTCAAGCAGCGCAACGTCGACATCGGCGTCGTGAGCAAGGAAGACGCGTGGGCCTGGGGCTTCTCGGGCGTGATGGTGCGTGGTTCGGGCATCGCCTGGGACCTGCGCCGCAACCAGCCGTACGAGAACTACAACGAGTTCGAGTTCGACATCCCGCTCGGCAAGAACGGCGACTGCTATGATCGCTATCTCTGCCGCATGCAGGAGATGCGCGAGAGCACCAAGATCATCCTGCAGGCCGTCGCCATGCTGCGCGGCACGCCGGGTCCGGTGCTGACCGAGGACAACAAGGTCAGCCCGCCGCGTCGCGCCGAGATGAAGCGCTCGATGGAAGCCCTGATCCACCACTTCAAGCTCTACACCGAGGGCTTCAAGACGCCGGAAGGCGAGGTCTACGCGGCCGTCGAAGCCCCCAAGGGCGAGTTCGGCGTCTACGTGGTCAGCAACGGCACCAACAAGCCGTACCGCTGCAAGATCAAGGCTCCGGGCTTCTCGCACCTGGCGGCCATGGACTGGATGAACCGCGGCCACCAGCTGGCCGACGTTTCGGCCATCCTGGGCTCGCTCGACATCGTGTTCGGCGAGGTCGATCGATGAGCCTCGAGAGCATCGCCCAGGCTCAGCTCGACGCCTACAACGCCCAGGATCTGGACGCCCACTGCGCCCACTTCTCGGACGACGTGGTCGTGGCCGGCCTGAACGGCGAAGTCGCGCGCACGGGCATCGAGGCCTACCGCGCCTTCTACGCCAAGACCTTCGCCGAGTTCCCCAAGAACAAGGCCGAGCTCCTGAACCGCATCGTGGTCGGCTCGAACGTGATCGATCACGAGCACGTCGACCGCGGCAACGGCGACGCGCCCTTCCAGGTCGCCGCCATCTACACCTTCAAGGGCGACAAGATCGTCCGCGTGGATTTCGCACGATGAGCGTTCGTCGTCTCGCCAAAGAGCAGCCCGCCAGCTTCGCCTTCTCGAAGGACAGCCAGGCCAAGGCCGACTGGTGGAAGGCCAAGTATCCCGCCGCCCGCAAGCAGTCGGCGGTGATCCCGATGCTGTGGCTGGCCCAGAAGCAGGAAGGCTGGATTTCCGAGCCGGCGATCCAGGAGATCGCCAAGCAGCTCGAGATGCCGGTCATCCGCGTGCTGGAAGTCGCCACCTTCTACGTGATGTTCCAGCTGGCCCCGGTCGGCAAGACCGCCTTCGTCCAGCTGTGCGGCACCACGCCGTGCCAGCTGCGCGGCGCGCTCGACCTGAAGTCGGTGCTGGAGAAGAAGATCGGCCCGGCCCACACCGTGTCGGCCGACGGCAAGTTCAGCTGGGAAGAGGTCGAGTGCCTCGGCGCCTGCTGCAACGCCCCGATGGCGGCCATCAACGACTACTACTACGAAGACCTGACGCCGGAGAGCCTGGCCCAGATCCTCGACGACTTCGCCGCGGGCAAGGCCCCGCAGCCGGGCAGCTACGAGGGCCGCAAGTCCTCGGAGCCGAAGGAAAAGATCCAGACCCTGACCGATCCGAAGCTGTACGACGGCTCGGCGGCCAAGAAGATCAAGATCCCGAACCTGCCCGAGAAGCCCAAGAAGACCAAGGCGGAGCCCGCCGCCTGATGACCGACGTCGCCGTCCATCAGAAGAAGCGCCTCACGACGATGCTCGCCATCGACGTCGTGTGCTTCCTGCTGGCCGGCGCGGCGATCGTCGGCCACGTGGCCTTCCACGTCTGGTGGCTGCTGCCGGTGTTCATCCTGGCCGTCGTGGTCGGGCTGGGCGCCCAGATCTGGTTCATCCTCGGCTGGATGAAGGCCACCAAGCCTGAAGCCGCCGCCGAGGCTGGAGCCGAGCCGCAAGCGGGGAGGGCGCCTTGAGCGACGACCTTTCCGCCAGGCGGGCGGCCTATCTGGCCACGATCAAGGGGCTCTACCGCAAGGAGCGGGTCCTGGGTTTCGTGGCCTGCCTGGCCGGCGTCCTGCTGCTGATCTGGGGCCGGGAGGTCCCTGGGGCTCCGGCCTGGGCGGCGCCCACAGGTCTTTTGGTGATCGGCGCCGGTTGGCTGCTTTTCGCCTATGTCATCGTCCGGCGGACGCGCTATGTCCGCACCCATCCATTCGATCCGCAAAGCTAGAGTCATGGTCGGTATCCTCGAAGACAAGGATCGCATCTTCACCAACCTTTACGGGCTCCAGGACTGGGGTCTGGAAGGTGCGAAGGCGCGCGGTTGCTGGAACGGCACCAAGGACATTCTTGACGCCGGTCGCGACTGGATCATCGAGAACATGAAGAACTCCGGTCTGCGAGGCCGGGGCGGGGCTGGTTTCTCGACCGGTCTGAAGTGGTCCTTCATGCCCAAGGAAGTGAAGGACGGCCGTCCGCACTACCTGGTGGTCAACGCCGACGAGTCCGAGCCGGGCACCTGCAAGGACCGGGAGATCATGCGGCACGATCCGCACCTCCTGATCGAGGGCTGTCTGATCGCCTCGCGCGCCATGCTGGCCCACGCCTGCTACATCTACATCCGCGGCGAATACGTCTTCGAGCGCGAGCGCCTGGAAGCGGCGGTCAAGCAGGCCTACGAGGCCAAGCTCATCGGCAAGGACAATGTCCACGGCTGGGACTTCGACCTCTACGTCCACCACGGCGCCGGCGCCTATATCTGCGGTGAAGAGACCGCCCTGCTGGAAAGCCTGGAAGGCAAGAAGGGCCAGCCGCGCCTGAAGCCGCCGTTCCCGGCCGGCGCTGGCCTCTACGGCATGCCGACCACGGTCAACAACGTCGAGAGCATCGCCGTCGCCGGCACCATCCTGCGCCGCGGCGCGGCCTGGTTCGCGGGCTTTGGCCGTCCCAACAACGCCGGCACCAAGCTGTTCTGCGTCTCGGGCCACGTGAACCTGCCCTGCAACGTCGAAGAAGCCATGAGCATCCCCTTCCGTCAGCTGATGGAAGACCACTGCGGCGGCATTCGCGGCGGCTGGGGCAACCTCAAGGCCGTCATCCCGGGTGGTTCGTCGGTGCCGATGATCCCCGCCGAGCAGTGCGAAGACCTGCCGATGGACTTCGACGCTCTGCGGAACCTGAAGTCGGGCCTGGGCACCGCCGCCGTCATCGTCATGGACAAGTCCACCGACCTCGTCCGCGCCATCGCCCGCCTGTCGTACTTCTACAAGCACGAGAGCTGCGGCCAGTGCACGCCGTGCCGCGAAGGCACCGGCTGGATGTGGCGGGTCATGGAACGCATGGCCACCGGCGAAGCCGATCCGAAAGAGATCGACACCCTGCTGGACGTCACGACCCAGGTCGAGGGTCACACCATCTGCGCCCTGGGCGACGCGGCCGCCTGGCCGATCCAGGGTCTGTTCCGCCACTTCCGCCACGAGGTGGAGGAGCGGATCGCTTCCTATCGTAGCGGTCGCCTGCACGTGCAGGGCGCCAAGCTGATCGCGGCGGAGTAACGAGAATGGCAATCGCCAAGGTCAACGGCGTCGAGGTCGAGTTCGAACCCGGCATGACGGTTCTGCAGGTCGCGGAACTGGCTGGGGAAGAGATCCCGCGCTTCTGCTATCACGAGCGTCTGAGCATCGCCGGCAACTGCCGCATGTGCCTGGTCGAGGTTAAGCCCGGTCCGCCGAAGCCGCAGGCGTCTTGCGCCCTGCCGGCCGCCGAGGGCCAGGAGATCTTCACCAAGACTCCGATGGTCAAGAAGGCCCGCGAAGGGGTGATGGAGTTCCTGCTCATCAACCACCCGCTGGACTGCCCGATCTGCGACCAGGGCGGCGAGTGCGACCTGCAGGACCAGGCCGTCGGCTACGGCCGTGACGACAGCCGCTACGAAGAGAACAAGCGCGCGGTCGAAGAGAAGGCCATGGGCCCGCTCATCAAGACCGTGATGACGCGCTGCATCCAGTGCACCCGCTGCGTCCGCTTCATCACCGAAGTCGCCGGCTCGCCGGAAATCGGCCTGATCTCGCGCGGCGAAGACGTTGAAATCACGACCTATCTGGGCGCCGCGGTGACCTCGGAGCTGTCGGCCAACGTCATCGACCTGTGCCCGGTCGGCGCCCTGACCTCCAAGCCCTACGCCTTCGAAGCCCGTCCGTGGGAACTGAAGAAGACCGAAAGCGTCGACGTCCAGGACGCCCTGGGCTCGTCGATCCGCGTCGACGCTCGCGCCAACGCCGTCCTGCGCGTGCTGCCGCGCGTCAACGAGGACGTCAACGAAGAGTGGATCAGCGACAAGACGCGCTACGCCGTCGACGGCCTGCAGCGCCAGCGCCTCGACCGCCCGTACGTCCGCGTCGACGGCAAGCTGAAGCCGGCCACGTGGTCTGAGGCTTTCGCCGCCGTCTCCGCCAAGATCAAGGCGACCGCTCCTGAGCGCATCGGCGTCATCGCCGGCGACCTGCAGGACGCCGAAAGCCTGAAGGCGACCAAGGATCTCTTCACCGCCCTGGGCGTGAAGAACCTCGACGCCCGCCAGGACGGTACGGCCCTGGGCAATGGCCCGCGCGAGAGCTGGCTGTTCAACTCGACCATCGCCGGCATCGAAGACGCCGACGTCGTGCTGTTCGTGGGCGCCAACCCGCGCCTCGAGGCTCCGGTCCTCAACGCCCGCTTCCGCAAGCAGTGGATCGCCGGCAAGACCCGCTTCGGCGTCATCGGCGAACAGGCCGATCTGACGTTCGACTACGACTACCTCGGCGCCGGCGCCAAGACGCTGTCGGGCCTGGCCAAGGCCAAGAACGACTTCGTCGCCGCCCTGAAGGCCGCCGAGCGTCCCGCCATCATCATCGGCCAGGGCGCCCTGGCCCGCGCCGACGGCGCGGCGATCCTCAAGGCCGCCGCCGGCGTCGCCAAGACCTTCAAGGTCGTGCGCCCCTCAAGCGATGAAAAAGGGGGCTGGAACGGCTGGAACGTGCTGCACACCGCCGCCGCCCGCGTGGCCGGCCTCGATCTGGGCTTCGTCCCGGCCGAGGGCGCTCTCTCGGCGCGCGACATGCTGAAGCCGGGCGCGCTGGACGTGCTGTTCCTGCTGGGCGCCGACGAGTGCGAGCCCGCCGCCAGCGACGCCTTCAAGATCTATCTGGGCACCCACGGCGACGCCGGCGCCCACAAGGCCGACGTCATCCTGCCGGGCGCGGCCTACACCGAAAAGAACGGCCTCTACGTCAACACCGAGGGCCGGGTGCAGATGGGCAAGCGCGCCGTGTTCCCGAAGGGCGAGGCCAAGGAAGACTGGTCGATCCTGCGGGCGCTGTCGGAAGTGCTGGGCGCCAAGCTGCCCTATGACAGCCTGGACCAGCTGCGCGCCAAGCTGTTCGCCGATCACCCCACCTTCGGCCAGATCGACTTCGCGCCGGGCTCGGTCCCGACCGTGTTCGACCTCGCCGCCGTCGGTGGGGAAGGGGACGTCTCCGAAGCTCCGTTCGAGAGCCCGGTGAAGGCCTTCCACCTGACCAACCCCATTGCGCGCGCCAGCGTGACCATGGCCGAGTGCGCGGCCAACGTCTCGGCCGCCGCCAAGATCGCCGCGGAGTAAGCCGTGTCTCAGACCAACCCGCTTATCTGGTTCGGCCTCACTCTCGGCGGCATCCTGCTGGTCGTGATCTGGGTTCTGCTGAGCCTGGCCTTCCTGCTGCTGGCCGACCGCAAGATCTGGGCCGGCGTCCAGATGCGCAAGGGCCCGAACGTCGTCGGCCCCTTCGGCCTGCTGCAGTCCTTCGCCGACTTCGGCAAGTTCGTGCTGAAGGAAATCGTCATCCCGGCTGGCGCCGACAAGGCGATCTTCCTGCTGGCCCCGCTGATCAGCCTGGTCCTGGGCTTCATCGGCTGGGCCGTGGTGCCGTTCGCGCCGGGCTGGGTCGTCTCCAACCTGAACGTCGGCATCCTCTACCTGCTGGCGATGAGCTCGCTGGGCGTCTACGGCATCATCATGGGCGGCTGGGCTTCGAACTCGAAGTACCCGTTCCTGGGCGCGCTGCGTTCGGCGGCGCAGATGGTGTCGTACGAAGTCTCGATCGGCCTGATCATCATCACGGTGATCCTGCTGGCCGGCTCGATGAACCTGTCGACGATCGTCGAGAACCAGTCCGGCTGGATCTGGAACTGGAACGTGTTCGGCGGCGGCGGCCTCAAGAACATCATCCTGCTGCCGGTCATGGTGATCGCCATGGGCATGTTCTACATCTCGGCCTTGGCCGAGACGAACCGCCCGCCCTTCGACCTTCCGGAAGCCGAATCCGAACTCGTGGCCGGTTACCAGGTCGAGTACTCGTCGACCCCGTACCTGCTGTTCATGGTCGCCGAATATTCGAACATCGTGCTGATGTGCGCGATGATCAGCGTGCTGTTCTTCGGCGGCTGGAATCTGGGTCTGCCGATCGACCTGGTGGCGATGTGGGGCTGGTGGGGCAAGCTGGCCCTGGCCCTGGTGTTCTACGCCAAGATCGTCTTCTGGTTCTTCATGTTCGCCATGGCTAAGGCGATCGTGCCTCGCTACCGCTACGACCAACTGATGCGCCTGGGCTGGAAGGTCTTCCTGCCGATGTCGCTGGTGCTGGTCGCCCTGGTCGCCGGTTGGCGCGTCTTCTCGCCGGTGGCGGGCTGATGCGTCCCGCCGCCCTGGCCTTGACGGGGCTGGTCCTGGTTTCGCTGGGCGCATGCGCGTCGAGCGAGGCCTCGGACCGCTCCTATTCGCTGGGACGGGGGATCGTGAACTACGACGAACTGCGCCGGGCCGGCGACAAGTGCAAGGCCGAGGGCGGAACGTTGCAGGCCAAGATGGACGGGGGAGATCCCGCCCAGCTTTCGAACTACACCTGCGTCATTCCCCGAGCCGGGAAATGAGGCGGGTCGTCCTCGGGATCGCGGTGATCGGCCTGCTTGCCGGCTGCACGATACCGGGACGAAGCATTCGGCCGCCGCGGGAGCGATCGCTCGAGGAGCAGATCGAGGCCCGCCGGAAGGCCGAGGAAGAGACAAAGGACTGCGTGCTGCGCCAGCAGGTGCGGCGTCAGCAGGAAGAGCGGGGTAGGGACGTCCGTCCTTTCCCTAAGGAAAAGTGTTAGGAGAGCTCTGGTGTTCCAGCGCATCACGCAAGCGGTCAAAGGGGTGGCCCTGCTCGATTTCGCGGGCGCCTTCGGCCTGGCCATGAAGTATCTGGTCGCGCCGAAGAAGACCGTGATCTACCCGAACGAGCGCGGCCCGCAGTCGCCTCGTTTCCGTGGCGAGCACGCCCTGCGTCGCTATCCCAACGGGGAAGAGCGCTGCATCGCCTGCAAGCTGTGCGAGGCCATCTGCCCCGCCCAGGCGATCACCATCGAGGCCGAACCGCGCGAGGACGGCAGCCGCCGTACGACCCGCTACGACATCGACATGGTGAAGTGCATCTACTGCGGTCTCTGCCAAGAGGCCTGCCCGGTGGACGCCATCGTCGAAGGCCCGAACATCGAGTTCGCGGTCGAGACGCGTGAAGAGCTCTACTACGACAAGGAAAAGCTGCTCGACAACGGTGACCGTTGGGAACGGCTGATCGCGAAGAATCTGGAGTTGGACGCTCCGTACCGCTAAACGGTCCGGCGCGAATCCGAGGTTGGCGGCGTGTATTTCGCGCGCCGTCGTTATTTGAACTTTCAGGGGAGCACCCTGGCCAATGGCCTTGCAGGCGATAGCTTTCTATTTGCTGGCGTTCGTGACGATAGCGGCGGGTCTTCTCGTCGTGTCGGCCAAGAACCCCGTGCACTCGGTGCTCTTCCTGATCACCGCCTTCTTCTCGGCCGCCGGCCTCTTCGTCCTTCTGGGCGCTGAGTTCCTGGCGATGCTGCTGATCGTCGTCTATGTGGGCGCGGTCGCGGTGCTGTTCCTCTTCGTGGTCATGATGCTCGACATCGACTTCGAAGCGCTGCGGGACGGCTTCGCGCAATACCTGCCCATCGGCGGCCTCGTCGCCGGCGTGCTGACCATCGAGATGATCATGGTCGCCGTCAGCGTCGCCACCAACGGCAAGGCCAGCGCCAACGCGCTGCCCAACGCCTCGCCGGGCGGCTTCAGCAACACCGAGGCGCTCGGTCGGGTGCTCTACACCGACTATGTCTTCTTCTTCCAGGCGGCGGGCCTGGTGCTGCTGGTCGCCATGATCGGCGCCATCGTCCTGACCCTGCGCCACAAGCCGGGCGTCAAGCGCCAGGACATTGGCAAGCAGATCGCCCGTACGCCCAAGACCGGAATGGAACTCGTGCAGATCAAGCCGGGCGAGGGGATCAGCGAATGATCGGCCTTCCGCATTACCTCATCGTCGCCGCCATCCTTCTGACGATCGGCGTCTTCGGTATCTTCGTGAACCGCAAGAACATCATCGTCATCCTGATGTCGATCGAGCTCATCCTGCTCGCGGTGAACATCAACCTGGTGGCGTTCTCGGCCTACCTGCATGACGTGGTGGGCCAGATCTTCGCGATGTTCGTGCTGACCGTGGCCGCCGCCGAGGCGGCCGTCGGCCTCGCCATCCTGGTGACCTTCTTCCGTAACCGCGGCGACATCGCGGTCGACGACGCCAGCATGATGAA
The DNA here is from genome assembly GCF_057586355.1 of Caulobacter sp. SRI_008. Lineage (NCBI taxonomy): Bacteria > Pseudomonadati > Pseudomonadota > Alphaproteobacteria > Caulobacterales > Caulobacteraceae > Caulobacter > Caulobacter sp. SRI_008. The sequence continues at coordinate 139,565 of NZ_JBYCZS010000005.1, read as the reverse complement.
GGGCTGACCCAGTGCAATCGCTCGTCACCATTCTCGTCTTCGCCCCGCTGGTGGGCGCGATCATCGCTGGCCTGTTCGGCCGGCGGATCGGCAACGTCGCCTCGCAGTCGGTCACCACCGGCCTGCTGATCCTGGCCTGCGCCCTGTCGTGGTTCACGTTCAGCAAGTGGACCTGGGGGCACATGGAGGCCTTCACGGTCACCCTGCTGCCGTTCATCCATATCGGCGACTTTGTCGCCAACTGGTCGATCCGCATCGACGCCCTGTCGGCGACCATGCTGATCGTGGTCACGACCGTCTCGGCGCTCGTGCACGTCTATTCCTGGGGCTACATGGCCGAGGACGACAGCAAGCCGCGCTTCTTCGCGTACCTGTCGCTCTTCACCTTCGCCATGCTGTCGCTGGTCACCGCCGCCGACTTCATGCAACTGTTCTTCGGCTGGGAAGGCGTGGGTCTGGCCTCGTACCTGCTGATCGGCTTCTGGTTCAAGAAGCCCTCGGCCAGCGCCGCGGCCATCAAGGCCTTCGTGGTCAACCGGGTCGGCGACTTCGGCTTCGCCCTCGGCATCATGACCACCTACTGGGCCTTCGGCACCATCCAGTTCCACGAACTGTTCCCGATGATCGCCGCCGGCGCCTCGCGCACCTGGGAGTTCGCGGGCCACAGCTGGCCGCTGGTCGACATCGCCTGCTTCCTGCTGTTCATCGGCGCGATGGGCAAGTCGGCCCAGTTCTTCCTGCACACCTGGCTTCCTGACGCCATGGAAGGCCCGACCCCCGTGTCGGCCCTGATCCACGCGGCCACCATGGTGACCGCCGGCGTCTACATGCTGTGCCTGCTGTCGCCGATGTTCGAATACGCCCCGGTGGCCAAGAACATCGTCACGGTGATCGGCGCCATCACGGCCCTGTTCGCCGCCACGGTCGGCCTGACCCAGAACGACATCAAGCGCGTGATCGCCTACTCGACCTGTTCGCAGCTGGGCTACATGTTCTTCGCGGCCGGCGTCGGCGCCTATCAGGCGGCCATGTTCCACCTGTTCACGCACGCCTTCTTCAAGGCGCTGCTGTTCCTGGGCGCCGGTTCGGTGATCCACGGCATGCACCACGAGCAGGACATGCGTCGCTATGGCGCCCTGGCCAAGCTGCTGCCGGTGACCTTTATCGCCATGACGATCGGCACGATCGCCATCACGGGCCTCGGCTTCCCGCCGCTGCACCTGGGCTTCGCCGGTTTCTACTCGAAGGACACCATCATCGAAGCGGCGTTCGCCGCGGGCTCGCACAACCAGATCGCGCTGTTCGCCTGGGTGATCGGCGTCCTGGTGGCCGGCTTGACCTCGTTCTACTCCTGGCGCCTGGCCTTCTTCACCTTCAACGGCAAGGCTCGTTGGGGTCACGACGACCACGCCCATGATGCGCACGCTCATGGCCACGACGATCACGCTCACGCCGCCCATGGTCATGACGACCATGCCCATGGCGCGCACGACGATCACGGTCATGACGATCACGGCCACGGCCATGATCACAAGCCGCACGAGAGCCCCTGGGTGATGCTGCTGCCGCTGGTCGTGCTGTCGATCGGCGCGGTCGCCGCCGGCTTCGTCTTCACCGGCTACTTCGTGGGTCACCACCAGGAAGAGTTCTGGCGCGGCGCGATCTTCAACGCTCCGACCAACCACGTGCTGCACGAGGCCCACGAAGTGGCCGAGTGGGTGAAGTGGAGCCCGCTGATCGCCTCGATCATCGGCCTGCTGATCGCGGTCTACGTCTACCTGATCAAGGGCAACGAGCGCCTTGGCCTCAAGCTCGCCGAGCGTAATGGCCCGCTGTACGTGTTCTTCTACAACAAGTGGTTCTTCGACGAGCTCTATGATGCCACCTTCGTGCGGGCCGCCAAGTTCCTCGGCGACCTGTTCTGGAAGGGCGGGGACCAGAAGATCATCGATCGCCTGGGCCCGGACGGCGTCAGCGCCGTCTCCTACGCCGTCGGCCGCAAGACGGGCAAAGCCCAGACCGGCTACGTCTACCACTACGCTTTCGTCATGCTGCTCGGCGTCGCCGGCCTGCTGACGTTCGCCCTTTACGCATTCCGTTGAGGACGGATCGATGACCGGCCTGCTCAGCCTTACGACCTTTGCTCCGCTCGTCGGCGTGGCCGTTATCCTGGTGGCTCGCGCCATCCAGGGTCCCGGCGCCAAGACCGACACCCTGGCCAAGTGGATCGCGCTCGCGACCACCGTGGTCGCCTTCGCCCTGTCGCTGGTGCTGACGCTCCAGTTCGACGCCAAGAACCCGGGCTTCCAGTTCGTGGAAGACATCGCCTGGTTCGGCGGCCTGCATTACCGCATGGGCATCGACGGCATCTCGGTGCTGCTCGTCCTGCTGACCGCCTTCCTGCTGCCGATCTGCATCGTGGCCAGCTGGAAGTCGGTGGAAAAGCGCGTCGTCGAATACCTGATCGCCTTCCTGGTCCTCGAGACCCTGGTGATCGGCGTGTTCTGCGCGCTGGACCTGGTGCTGTTCTACCTCTTCTTCGAAGGGGGCCTGGTGCCGATGTTCCTGATCATCGGCATCTGGGGCGGCAAGCGCCGGATCTACGCGGCCTACAAGTTCTTCCTCTACACGCTGCTCGGCTCGGTGCTGATGCTGGCGGCCATTCTGGCCATGATCTCGATCGCCGGCACCTCGTCGATCCCCGAGCTCATGACCTACAAGTTCGCGCCGTGGCTCCAGACCTGGCTGTGGCTGGCCTTCTTCGCCTCGTTCGCGGTGAAGATGCCGATGTGGCCGGTGCACACCTGGCTGCCTGACGCCCACGTGGAAGCCCCGACGGCGGGTTCGGTCATCCTGGCCGGCATCCTGCTGAAGATGGGCGGCTACGGCTTCATGCGCTTCAGCATCCCGATGTTCCCGAACGCCTCGGAGATGTTCCAGCCGCTGGTCTTCGCCCTGTCGGGCATCGCCATCGTCTACACCTCGCTGGTCGCCTTCCGTCAGACCGACATCAAGAAGCTGATCGCCTATTCGTCGGTCGCCCACATGGGCTTCGTGACCATGGGCATCTTCTCGGGCAACGCCGCCGGCGAGCAGGGCGCCCTGTTCCAGATGATCAGCCACGGGGTGATCTCCGGCGCGCTCTTCCTCTGCGTCGGCGTGGTCTACGACCGCATGCACACCCGCGAGATCGCCTTCTACGGCGGCCTCACCAACCGCATGCCGCACTACGCCTTCGTGTTCCTGCTGTTCACGATGGGTAACGTCGGCCTGCCGGGCACCTCGGGCTTCGTCGGCGAAATCCTGACCATGACGGGCGTCTACAAGGCCTCGACCTGGACGGCGATCGTCTCGGCCACCGGCGTGATCCTGTCGGCCATGTACGCCCTGACGCTGTACCGCCGGGTCATGTACGGGGAGATCACCAACCCCGAACTGAAGACGATCAAGGACCTCGACGCGCGGGAAATCCTGCTCTTCGCGCCGCTGATCATCATGACCCTGGTCCTCGGCATCTATCCTAATCTTGTGTTCAACCTGACCGCGTCGTCCGTCGACGGGCTCGTCGGCGCCTGGCGCGCCGCCGTGGGCGGGTGAGGGATCCCATGACGTTCTCCGCCAACTTCTCCCTCGTCCTGCCTGAAGTCGTCCTGGCGATTTCGGCCCTGCTGCTGCTGGTCTGGGGCGCCTTCTCCAAGAAGACCACGCCGGTCTTCACGGGCGCCTCGGTGCTGGCCCTGGTGGTCGCCGCCGCCTTCGCGATCCACGGACCGCGCGGCGACGCCTTCAACGGCGTCTACTCGGCCGACGCCGCCGCCACCTACGCCAAGGTCGCGATCTTCCTGTTCAGCGCCCTGGCCATCGTGCTGGGCGACCGCTGGCTGGCCGCCCGCGGCGACCAGAAGTTCGAGTTCCCGGTGCTGGTGATCCTGGCCGCGCTGGGCATGGGGATCACGGCTTCGGCCGGCGACCTCATCAGCCTCTATATCGGCGTCGAGCTGCAATCGCTGGCCCTGTACGTCCTGGCGGCCTTCCGCCGCGACGACGCCAAGGCCTCGGAAGCGGGCCTCAAGTACTTCGTGCTGGGCGCCCTGTCGTCGGGCATCCTGCTGTACGGCGCCTCGCTGATCTACGGCTTCTCGGGCTCGACCCGCTTCGTCGACATCGCTGCGGCCTCGCACGGCGCCCATGGCGTGGGCCTGCTGTTCGGCCTGATCTTCGTGATCTGCGGCCTGGCGTTCAAGGTCTCGGCCGCGCCGTTCCACATGTGGACCCCGGACGTCTACGAAGGCGCCCCGACCCCGGTCGTCGGCTTCTTCGCCGCCGCGCCGAAGCTGGCCGCCATGATGATGTTCGCCCGCGTGCTGGGCGACGCCTTCCCGGACGCCGTGGCCCAATGGCGCCAGGTGCTGATCATCGCGGCCCTGCTGTCGGTGTTCGTCGGCGCCTTCGCCGGTCTGGCCCAGAGCAACCTCAAGCGCCTGTGGGCCTATTCCTCGATCGCCAACGTCGGTTACGCCCTGCTGGGCGTCGCCACCGGCGGCGAGGTGGGCCTGCATTCGATGCTGGTGTTCATGGTGCTCTACATGGTGGACGTCACCGGCTTCTTCGCCTGCCTGCAGGCGCTGACCCGTGACGGCAAGCCGATGGAGACCATCGAGGACATGGCCGGCCTGGTGAAGGAACGTCCGGGCGTCGCCCTGGCCATGACCGCGTTCTCGCTGTCGGCCCTGGGCCTGCCGCCGTTCTCGGGCTTCTGGGCCAAGTTCTACGTCTTCAAGGCCGCCATGGGCTCGGGCGACGTGCCGCTGCAATGGGCCGCCGTCATCGGCCTGGTCGGCAGCGTCGTGGCCGCCTTCTACTACCTGCGTCTGATCAAGACGATGTGGTTCGACGCGCCGACCAGCGCGGTGGACAAGCCGCAACCGACCGCTCGCGCGATCGGCTTCGCCGCGGCCCTGTTCTCGTTCCCGATCGTGCTGATCGCCCTGGTCTGGCTCGATCCGGCCGCCAAGGCGGCCGCGGCGGCCTTTGGCCACGCGTGACGTGACGGGCGCGTCCGCCGAGGGGCCGCCCGTCGTCGTTCTCGACGAGATCGACTCGACCAACGCCGAGGCTCGCCGCCGCGCGGAAGCGGGGCAGGCGGGCCCGGTCTGGATCGTCGGCCTGCGGCAGACCGCGGGCCGCGGTCGCCGGGGCCGCGCCTGGGAAACCGGCGACGGCAACCTGGCCGCCACCCTCCTGCTCACCACCGACAAGCCGCCCGCCGAGGCCGCGCAGATCTCGTTCGTGGCGGCCCTGGCCGTCGCCGACCTGCTGAGCGCCTATGTCGCCGAGCGGCTGGTCAGCCTGAAATGGCCTAACGACCCGATGGTCGGCGGCCTGAAGATCAGCGGCATCCTCGTCGAGTCCGGCAAGAGCCCCGCCGGCGGCCTGTGGCTGGCCGTCGGGATCGGCGTCAATCTCGCCCGCAAGCCCATCGACAGCGAGCGTCCGGCCACGGCCCTGCCGACCTGGCGGGCCGAGCCGCCGCCGTCGCCCGTGGAGGCGATCGAGATCCTGGCCCCGGCCTTCGCCCGCTGGCTCGATGTCTGGACGCGCCTTGGCTTCCCCGCCATCGCCGACGCCTGGACCGCCAAGGCCCACGGCCTGGGCGAGCCCTGCACCGCGCGGCTCTCGACCGAGACGATCGAAGGGATCGCCGAGGGCCTCGACGCCGACGGCGCCTTGCGCCTGCGCCTAGCCGACGGCCAACTGCGCCGGATCACCGCCGGCGACGTCTTCTTCGGAGGAAACCCCTGATGCTGCTGGCCATCGAACAGGGCAACACCAACACCATGTTCGCCATTCACGACGGCCAGTCGTGGATCGCCCAGTGGCGCGCGGCGACCGAGAGCACCCGCACCGCCGACGAATACGTGGTCTGGCTGTCGCAGCTGATGTCGATGCAGGGCCTGGGCTTCCGGGCGCTCGACGCCTGCATCATCTCCAGCGTCGTGCCCCAGTCGCTGTTCAACCTGCGTAACCTGTCGCGCCGCTATCTGAACGTCGAGCCGCTGGTGATCGGCGAGAACGCCAAGCTCGGCGTCGACGTCCGCATCGACAAGCCCAGCGAGGCCGGCGCCGACCGCCTGGTCAACGCCGTGGGCGCCAGCATGGCCTACAAGGGCCCGCTGATCGTCATCGACAGCGGCACGGCCACCACCTTCGACGTGGTGGGCGCCGACGGCGCCTTCGAGGGCGGCATCATCGCCCCGGGCATCAATCTTTCCATGCAGGCGCTGCACGAAGCGGCCGCCAAGCTGCCCCGCATCGCCATCCAGCGTCCCGCCCGTAATCGCGTCGTGGGCACCGACACCGTGAGCGCCATGCAATCGGGCGTGTTCTGGGGCTATATCTCACTCATCGAAGGGCTGGTCGCGCGCATCAAGGCCGAGCGCGGCGAGCCCCTGACCGTGGTCGCCACCGGCGGCGTCGCCTCGCTGTTCGAGGGCGCCACCGACAGCATCGACCACTTCGACCCTGATCTGACCATCCGTGGTCTCCTCGAAATTCATCGCCGCAATACCCACCTAGAGAACGAATGAAAAAGCACCCTGACGACGAGCTCGTCTTCCTGCCCCTGGGCGGGTCGAACGAGATCGGCATGAACTTCAACCTGTACGGCTTTGGGCCCGCGCACGATCGCAAGTGGATCGTCGTCGACCTGGGCGTGACCTTCGGCGACCAGACCACGCCGGGCGTCGAGATCATCCTGCCCGATCCGGAATATATCGTCCCCTACGCCAAGGACATTCTGGGCATCGTGCTGACCCACGCCCACGAGGATCACCTGGGCGCCGTCGCCTGGCTGTGGCCGCAGCTGAAGGCTCCGGTCTACGCCACGCCGTTCACCGCCTTCCTGCTGCGCGAGAAGCTGCGCGACGCCAACCTGCTGGACGAGGTCGAGATCCACGAAGTGCCGCTGAGCGGCAACTTCGACCTGGGGCCGTTCCACCTGGAAATGGTGACGCTGACCCACTCGATCCCCGAACCCAACGGCCTGGCGATCAAGACCCCGCTGGGCACCATCCTGCACACCGGCGACTGGAAGATCGATCCGGATCCCCAGCTCGGCGCCGCCACCGACGTCGACGCCCTGCGCCGTCTCGGCGACGAGGGCGTGCTGGCCATGGTCTGCGACAGCACCAACGTCTTCGTCGAAGGCACCGCCGGCTCGGAAGCCGACGTCCGCGTCGAGATGAACAAGCTGATCGCCAGCCTGACCGGCAAGATCGCCGTGGCTTGCTTCGCCTCGAACGTGGCGCGCATGGACACCGTGATCCGCGCCGCCCAGGCCGCCGGCCGTAAGGTCTGCCTGGCCGGTCGCTCGATGCACCGCATGGCCGCCGCGGCCCGCTCGGTCGGGCTGCTCGACGGCCTGGAGCCGTTCGTCAATGACGACCAGGCCAAGCACATGCCGGAAAACGAGATCCTCTATCTCTGCACCGGCAGCCAGGGCGAGGCGAGGGCGGCCCTGGCCCGTATCGCCGAGGGCAACCACCCGCACGTGAAGCTTTCCTCGGGCGACCACGTGGTGTTCAGCTCGCGCGTGATCCCGGGCAACGAGATCCCGATCCGCAACCTGCAGAACAAGCTGGCCGACCGCGGCGTGCGCCTGCACACCGAGCGCGACACCCCCGGCATCCACGTCTCCGGCCACCCGTGCCGCGACGAGCTGAAGCAGATGTACCAGTGGGCCCGGCCGCAGATCGCCGTGCCGACCCACGGTGAACGCCGCCACCTGCTCGAGCACGCCGCTTTCGCCAAGGACCTGCAGATCCCGCACGCCGTCAGCCCGCGCAACGGGGACATGGTCCGCCTGGCCCCCGGGCATCCGGAGATCATCGACGAGGTGCCGGCCGGCCGTCTCTACGTCGACGGCGGCGTTGTGACGCCCGAGAACGGCGAGGCCCTGCGCGAGCGTCGCCACGCGGCGTTCAACGGCGTGCTGGCCGTGTCGATCGTGCTCGACGGCCGCAACAAGGTCGTCTCGGGCCCGCAGGTGCGTGGTCTGGGTCTGGCCGGCGACGAGGAATACCCCCTCGACGAGGCTCTGGACGATCTGGCGGAAGAGGCCGAAGAGGCCTTCAAGCGCCTGTCGGGCGACGATCGCGAGATCGACGAGACCATCGAGAACGCCATCTCGCGCGCGGTGAAGAAGGCCGCCTTCCGCATCTGGGAACGCAAGCCGGTCGTCGAGACGACCGTCCTGCGCCTCTGATCGCCGCATGACGACGCCAGAGGATCCGACCCTGACCGAGGAGACCCCCGCGCCCCGGCGCGAGGGCCTGTTCGGCACGGGACCGGCCGTCCTCTGGTTCGAGGCCTGGCCGGTGCTGGTGACGCTCGGCCTGATCTGGGCGGTCTTCGCCGTCCAGCTGGCCAGCGCGCCGCTGGGCTTCGAAAACGAACTGCTCAGCCTCGGCGCCTTCCACCCCGGCAACTTCCGCGAGGGGCTGTGGTGGACGCCGATCAGCTACATCTTCATGCACGCCGGCTGGTTCCACATCGCCATGAACTCGGCCGCCCTGGTGGCCCTGGGGCCGGGCCTGGCCCAGCGTTTCGGGCGTGACGCCGTCGGCGGCCTGCTGTTCGCAGCGCTGTTCCTGGTCTGCGGCGTGGCCGGGGCCATGCTGTCGATAGTGCTCAGTCCCGAAAGCTGGCTGGTCGGCGCCTCGGGCGCGATCTGCGGCCTGTGGGGCGCCGGTGCGCGCCTGGCGGGGCCGGGGAGGGCGGAGCTGGCGCCGATCTTCTCGCCGCAGGTCGGCCGCTCGGTCGGCTCCTTCGTGGTGATGAACCTGATCGTCGTGGTCGCCGCCGGCGCCTATGGCCTTGCCTCGCAGCAGGGGATGATCCTGGTCTCCTGGCAGGCCCATCTCGGCGGGTTCGTGCTGGGCTTCCTGCTGATCCCGATCCTGCCCGTCCGCTTCCACTGGCTGAAGGGCGCTCGCACGGCTTGACTGCCGTGAGCGGAGGCGCGGTTAGTGGGCGGCTAGATCCGCTTCAGCCAGGACCCCGCACCATGATCGGCAGGCTCAACCACGTCGGCGTCGCCACCCCGTCCATCGACGAGTCGGTGAAGATGTACCGCGAACTGCTCGGCGCCACCTCGGTCACCGACAAGTGGGCCATGCCCGAGCAGGGCGTCTGGGTCTGCTTCGTCAACCTGCCCAACAGCCAGATCGAGCTGATCGAGCCCTATGGCGAGAACTCGCCGATCCACGGCTTTCTCGCCAAGAACCCCAAGGGCGGCCAGCACCACATCTGCTTCGAGGTCGAGAACATCTACGAGGCGCGCGATTCTCTGGTCGCCAAGGGCGCGACCGTGCTAGGCGAGCCCCGGATCGGCGCCCACGGAACGCTGATCGTCTTCGTTCACCCCAAGGACATGGGCGGCCTGCTCGTGGAATTGATGGAAAGCCCCAAGGACGCGCACCACTGATGGGTCCGATCACCGGCGTCGCGATCTTCCTCACCATCTGGTGGACGGTGCTGTTCGCCGTGCTGCCGATCGGCACGCGCAGCTATCACGAGCTGGGAATCGAGCCGCCGCCGGGCGCGGATCCCGGCGCGCCGGTGAACCCGAACCTGAAGCGCAAGTTCTTCACCACCACCTGGATCTCGGTCGTGGTGTTCGTGGTGTTCTGGCTGGTGGTGAAGTTCCAGCTGGTGAGTCTGCCGGACCTGCCGTCCACCTACTGAAAAATTTGCAGAACGCGGCCCGGCGCCCAAGCCTTGGGCGGGCGCTGGCCTTCTGCCCGTCAAACGCCCATCGGTTGGGCGAAACAGGCCGACTTGCCCACTTGGCGGCAATCGGATGCCCCAACAGTCGTTCGGAGGCCTAGATTGTCATGACGAGGCCGGGTTCGGCCTTGCTCTGTGGCGTCTTCCCCGACGATGAACTTGATGGCCGCGCGAGTGAACCGCGCGGCCTTCTTTTCGTTTAGTCTAGCTCGAGGGCGTCAGGCGAAAGTGAGCGCGGTTTCGCCGCCTGGACGCTCTCGACACTCAAAACGTCATCTTTTCGCCGCGCGCGTTGCCAAGCTGAACGGCGACCGGCTATCTCAACGCCTCGAATTCCCCCGGAGACGTTCCGTCCATGCGCCTGTCGCGCTACTTCCTGCCCGTTCTGAAAGAAGCTCCCTCCGACGCCCAGATCGCGTCCCACCAGCTGATGCTGCGCGCGGGCATGATCCGCCAGGAGGCCGCCGGCATCTACGCCTGGCTGCCGCTGGGTCTGCGGGTGCTCAACAAGATCGAGCAGATCGTCCGTGAGGAGATGGATCGCGCGGGCGCCATCGAGCTGCTGATGCCCACCCTGCAGCTGGCCGACCTGTGGCGCGAGTCGGGCCGCTACGACGCCTACGGCCCGGAGATGCTGCGCATCACCGACCGTCACGAGCGCGAGCTGCTTTACGGGCCCACCAACGAGGAAATGGTCACCGAGATCTTCCGTGGCTCGGTGCGGTCCTACAAGGACCTGCCCAAGAACCTCTATCATGTGCAGTGGAAGTTCCGCGACGAGCGCCGTCCGCGCTTCGGCGTCATGCGCGGCCGCGAGTTCCTGATGAAGGACGCCTACAGCTTCGACCTCGACGCCGAGGGCGCGCGCAAGTCCTACAACCGCATGTTCGTGGCCTATCTGAACCTGTTCTCGCGGATGGGTCTGAAGGCCGTGCCGATGCGCGCCGACACCGGCCCGATCGGCGGCGATCTTTCCCACGAGTTCATCGTCCTGGCCGAGACCGGCGAAAGCGCCGTCTTCTGCCACAAGGACCTGGTCGAGATGGCCGCGCCCGGCCCGGACGTCGAGTGGTACGGCGATCTGCAGCCGCTGGTCGACCAGCGCACCGCCCTCTACGCCGCTACCGAGGAAATGCACGACGAAGCCGCCTTCGACGCGATCCCAGAGGGCGACCGCCTGTCGGCCCGCGGCATCGAGGTCGGCCACATCTTCTCGTTCGGCACGAAGTACTCCGAGCCGATGAAGGCCCTGGTCATGGGTCCCGACGGCAAGGAAGTCCCGGTCCAGATGGGCAGCTACGGCGTCGGCGTTTCGCGCCTGCTGGGCGCGATCATCGAGGCCAGCCACGACGACGGCGGCATCATCTGGCCGGAAAGCGTCGCGCCCTATCACGTGGGCATCGTCAACATGCGCCAGGGCGACGGCGCCTGCGACGCGGCTTGCGACGCCGCCTACAAGGCCCTGCAGGCGGCCGGCGTCGACGTGCTTTACGACGACACCGATGCGCGCGGCGGCGCCAAGTTCGCCACCATGGACCTGATCGGCCTGCCCTGGCAGCTGATCGTCGGCCCCAAGGGCGTCGCCGAGGGCGTGGTCGAGCTGAAGAACCGCAAGACCGGCGAGCGCGTGTCCGAGCCGCTCGACGCGGTCCTGGCCCGCCTGACCGGCAAGGCCGCCTGATGGCTATCGGCGTGGGGCCTTTCGGAACCTGGGAACGGACGGTCGCCTGGCGTTACCTGCGCACCAAGCGCAAGAACGGCGGCGTCGCTCTGATCTCGGTGATCTCGTTCAGCGCGGTGATGCTGGCGGTCTTCGCCCTCATCACCGTCATGAGCGTCATGAACGGCTTCCGCGCCGAACTGCTCGGCCGGCTGCTCGGCTTCAACGGCCACATCTACGCCCAGGGGCCGCTCGTGAACGGCCCCGACCGCGAGGGCGTCATCGCCCGCATCAAGGCCGTGCCCGGCGTGATCCAGGCCGCGCCCCTGGTCGAGGCCCAGGCCATGGTCATCGGTCCCAACCAGGTGACCGGCGCCATCGTCCGCGGCGTCAACCCGGCCGACCTGCGCGGCATGAAGCTGATCTCCGCCAACATCAAGCAGGGCTCGCTCGAGGGCTTCGGCGAGGGCGAGTACGGCGGCGACATGGTGCTGATCGGCGACCGCATGGCCCGCAACCTGGGTCTTTCGGTCGGCGACCCGATTACCCTGATCTCGCCCGCCGGCCCGGCCACCGCCTTCGGCACCTCGACCCGCGAGAAGGACTACGTCGTCGGCGGGATCTTCAGCGTCGGCATGAGCCAGTTCGACGAGTCCTACGTGATGATGCCGCTGGCCCAGGCCCAGCCGTTCTTCGGGCGCGACACGGCCATCGACTATGTCGAGGTCAAACTCACCGATCCCGACAACGCCAAGACGGCCAAGGCCACGATCGAGCAGGCCGTCGGCCCGGGCGCCTTCATCACCGACTGGATGGACAAGAACAGCAGCTACTTCAACGCGCTGCAGGTCGAGCGCAAGGTCATGCGGCTGATCCTGTTCTTCATCGTCGCCATCGCCACGCTGAACATCATCTCCGGCCTCGTCATGCTGGTGAAGAACAAGGGCCGCGACATCGCCATCCTGCGCACCATGGGGGCCAGCCAGTCCTCGATCCTGCGCATCTTCATCATGGCCGGCGCCTCGATCGGCGTTGCCGGCACCCTGGCGGGCCTGCTGCTGGGCACGCTGTTCTGCGCCAACATCACCGCCATCCAGAACTTCGTCGAGTGGGTCACCGGCACGGCGGTGTTCAGCGCCGACATCTATTTCCTGGCCCACATCCCGGCCAAGATCGACTGGGCCGAGGTGGCTGGCGTCGTCTCGATCTCCACCCTGATGAGCGTGCTGGCGACCCTGCCGCCGGCGCTGCGGGCCTCGCGCCTCGATCCCGTTGAGGCCCTTCGCTATGAGTAGTCCGGTCCTGGCCCTGCGCGGCGTCGAGCGCACCTATGTCACCGAGGCGGGCAAGCTGACCGTGCTGCGCGGCGTCGATCTCGACGTCTATCCCGGCGAAGTGGTCGGGCTGATCGGCCCGTCCGGCTCGGGCAAGTCGTCGCTGCTGCACGCCGCCGGCCTGCTGGAGCGCCCCGACGCCGGCGTCATCGCCGTCGACGGCAAGGATTGCTCCAAGCTCTCCGAGCGTCAGCGCACCAAGGTGCGGCTGTCGACCGTCGGCTTCGTCTACCAGTTCCACCACCTGCTGCCCGAGTTCACGGCCGCCGAGAACGTGGAACTGCCGCTGATGATCGCCGGCCGCCGTCGCGGCGAGGCCCGCGAGCATGCCGTGGGTCTTCTCAGCCAGCTGGGCCTCGCGGCCCGCGTCGATCACCAGCCCGGCCAGATGTCGGGCGGCGAGCAGCAGCGCGTGGCCATCGCCCGCGCCCTGGCCAATTCGCCCAAGCTGCTGCTGGCCGACGAGCCGACCGGCAACCTCGACCCCGGCACCTCGGCGGCCACCTTCCAGGCGCTCTACGACCTGGCGCGCGGCCAGGGCGTCGCCGCCCTGATCGCCACCCACAACATGGAGTTGGCCCGCTACATGGACCGCGTCTTCGCCCTGCGCGACGGCCACCTGGAGCCGCAGACCTTTTAAGGTCTAGAGCAGCGCCTCGCGCATCGCGTTGAAGAACCCCGCCTGGTCGATCTTCTTGATCACCCGGGCGTTGGGTTCGCGGCGCTTGAGGGCCGGGTCGGCGATCTCGATGTCCGGCAGGATCGAGTGCGAGACGCTGAGATAGCCGCGCGTCAGCTCGCCCATGGTCTCGACGTCGATGACGCAGCGCTCGGCGTCCAGGACGAGGGCCTCGTCCAGCATGGCCGCGCAGGTCAGGGCGTCGGGGTGCAGGCTGCCGTCCAGACCCTCGGTGTCGCGGGCGAAGGCCAGCGAGGCCTCGTTGACCTTGGTGAAGAACTTCGCGCGCGGGGTGCCGATCGCATCCAGCTCGGCGAGCTGCGCCGTGGTCAGCAGGCCGTCGCGCAGGGTCTCGGTCCAGGTCACCACGTGCAGGTCGAAGCCGGCGTTGACGACGATCTTGGCCGCCTCGGGATCGGCATAGAAGTTGTACTCGGCCGCGGGCGTGACGTTGCCGACGCCGTTGTCGGTCCCGCCCATCACCCACAGGGCCTTGGCGGCCTGGGCGATGGCCGGCTCGCGCAGCACGGCCAGCGCGATGTTGGTCAGCGGCGCCTGGGCCAGCAGGGTGATCTCGCCGGGCGCTTCCATCACCCGCCGCACGATCTCGTCGGCCGCGTGGCCGGGGGAGGGGCGCTGGGCGGTCTTCGGGAACGCCGCGTCGCTCATGCCGTCGGCGCCGAACACATAGGCGGCGTCCAGCGGAACACGGCTGAACGGTTTCTGGGTCCCCAGATAGACCGGAACGCCGGCCGCCTCGCAGGCCTCCAGCGTCACCAGGGCGTTCTCGGCGTGCTGCTCGAAGCCGACATTGCCGTGGCTGATGGTGATCGCCTCGACGGTCACGCCGGGGCGGCGCAGGGCGAGCATCAGGGAGAAGACGTCGTCTCCGGCGGTGTCGGTGTCGATGATCAGGCGCATGAAACGGCTTCTGCCGTGTTCCAGCCGGCAAGGCCAGAGCCGGAAAGTTGTGGCGCGACCATCAACCCCACGCGGCAAAAAAGCTCGCAATTTGCCTGTGGACTATTGCGATCAGAACGAAAGGGGAATAGAGAACAAAAAGGCAACTGGCCAACGAGCTGTGGAGGGATGTTATGGTCCGGATCGCGCGTGAGTCTTTGGCGCTTGTATCTGTCGCCGGCTTCGTCTGGATGATGTGTTCGGTCGCCCAGTTGGTGGCCTGAGTCGAGAAGCAGCGAGGTCATGGTCATGTCGGGTGTGGAAGGTCAGGGTTTCGTCCACCTCCGCGTCCGGTCGGCCTATTCGCTGCTGGAAGGGGCCATCAAGGCCGACAAGATCCCAGGCATGACAGCCGCTGGCGGCATGCCCGCCGTAGGGATCACCGACCGGGCCAACCTTTTCGGCGCCTTGGAATTCTCCGTCTACGCCAAGGACAACGGCGTGCAGCCGCTTATCGGCTGCGCTCTGCCTGTTAACGGCATCGGCGCCAAGCCGTCCGAGCGCTGGGCGCGAGAGCCGACGATCACCCTGCTGGTGCAGAACGAGAAGGGCTATCTGAACCTCTCGGAACTGTCGTCCCTGGCCTATCTGGAAAGCGGCGAACTGGCCGAGCCGGTGGTGCCTTGGGCCAAGGTGATCGAGCACGCCGAAGGGCTGATCCTGCTGTCGGGCGGAACCGACGGTCCGGTTGACTCGCTGCTGGCGGCCGGCAAGACGGCCGAGGGGCACGCGGCCCTGGCCGAGATGCAGCGGGTGTTCGGCGACCGCTTCTATGTCGAGCTCCAGCGCCACGGCCTGCCGCAGCAGGCGGCGGCCGAGCCGGGCCTTGTCGACTGGGCCTATGATCACGATGCGCCGCTGGTCGCGACCAACGACTGCTATTACGCCAAACCCGAGCTCTACGACGCGCATGATGCGCTGCTGTGCATCGCCGACGGCTCGTTCGTCGGCCAGGACGAGCGGCGGCGCGTGACGCCCGAGCACTGGTTCAAGCCGGCCGACGAGATGCGCAAGCTGTTCGCCGACCTGCCGGAGGCCTGCGACAACACGCTCGACATCGCCCGGCGCTGCGCCTTCATGGTCAAGAAGCGCGACCCGATCCTGCCCAGCTTCCCCACCGGCGACGGCCGCAACGAAGCCGAGGAACTGGCCCACCAGGCCCGCGAAGGCCTGCGCAAGCGGCTCGACGGCCTGACCCTGGCCATGGAAGAGCACGTCTACTGGGAACGGCTCGACTTCGAGCTGGGCATCATCGTCAAGATGGGCTTCCCCGGCTACTTCCTGATCGTTTCCGACTTCATCAAGTGGGGCAAGGACCACGGCATTCCCGTTGGTCCGGGCCGGGGGTCGGGCGCCGGTTCGCTGGTCGCCTGGGTGCTGACCATCACCGACCTGGATCCGCTGCGCTTTGGCCTGCTGTTCGAGCGCTTCCTCAATCCCGAACGGGTTTCCATGCCCGACTTCGACGTCGACTTCTGCCAGGAGCGACGCGAAGAGGTCATCGCCTACGTCCAGGACAAGTACGGCCGCGACCGCGTGGCCCAGATCATCACCTTCGGTTCGTTGCAGGCCCGCGCCGTGCTGCGTGACGTCGGCCGGGTGATGCAGTTGCCGTTGGGCCTGGTCGACCGTCTCTGCAAGATGGTGCCAAACAACCCGGCCGCGCCGGTGACCCTGGCCCAAGCCATCGACATTGAGCCGCGTCTCAAGCAGGCCAAGAACGAGGACGCCAACGTCTCCAACTGCCTGGACGTGGCCCTGCAGCTGGAAGGGCTGTTCCGCAACGCCTCGACCCACGCCGCCGGCGTGGTCATCGGCGACCGGCCGTTGACCCAGCTGACCCCGCTCTACAAGGATCCGCGCTCGGACTTCCCGGCCACCCAGTTCAACATGAAGTGGGTCGAGAGCGCCGGCCTGGTGAAGTTCGACTTCCTGGGCCTGAAGACCCTGACCGTGCTCGACCGGGCGGTGAAGCACCTGCGCAAGCGCGGCATGGAGGTCGATCTTGGCCGCCTGCCGTTCGACGACACCAAGAGCTACGAGCTGCTCGCCTCAGGCCAGACGGTCGGCGTGTTCCAGCTCGAAAGTCAGG
Organism: Caulobacter sp. SRI_008; assembly: GCF_057586355.1. Classification (NCBI taxonomy): domain Bacteria; kingdom Pseudomonadati; phylum Pseudomonadota; class Alphaproteobacteria; order Caulobacterales; family Caulobacteraceae; genus Caulobacter; species Caulobacter sp. SRI_008. The sequence goes on along the minus strand of NZ_JBYCZS010000005.1, from coordinate 123,054 downwards.
GCATGCGCGACACCCTGCGTAAGATGCGCTGCGGCTCGATCGAGGAGATCACCGCGCTGATCTCGCTCTATCGCCCCGGCCCGATGGACAACATCGACACCTTCGTCGACTGCAAGTTCGGCCGAAAGCCCGTCGACACCCTGCACCCGTCGCTGGAAGGCGTGCTGCGCGAGACCTACGGGGTCATCGTCTACCAGGAGCAGGTGATGCAGATCGCCCAGATCCTGGCCGGCTACAGCCTGGGCGAGGCCGACCTGCTGCGTCGCGCCATGGGTAAAAAGAAGAAGGAGGAGATGGATCTCCAGAAGATCCGTTTCGTCTCCGGCGCCAAGGAGAAGGGCGTCCCCGAGGACCAGTCGGGCTCGATCTTCGAACTGGTGGCCAAGTTCGCCGGCTACGGCTTCAACAAGAGCCACGCCGCCGCCTACGCCCTGATCGCCTATCAGACGGCCTGGCTGAAGGCCAATACGCCGGTTGAGTTCCTCGCCGCGTCGATGAGCCTCGATATCTCCAACACCGACAAGCTGGCGGTCTTCCACCAGGACGCCCGCCGCTTCTCGATCACCGTGCGGGCGCCGGACGTCAACCGCTCGGGCGCCGACTTCGAGGTCGAGAACGGCGAGGTGCTCTATGCCCTGGGCGCCGTGCGCAACGTCGGCTTGGAAGCCATGAAGCATCTCGTCGCGGTGCGCGAAGAGGGCGGGCCGTTCCGCGACATCTTCGATTTCGTCGAGCGGGTCGATCCCAAGCAGGTCAACAAGCGGGCCATCGAAAACCTGGCCCGGGCCGGCGCCTTCGACTCGCTGCACAAGAACCGCGCCCAGGTGTTCGCCAACGCCGACGTGCTGATCGCCCACGGCCAGAGCATCGCCGCCGACCGCCAGGGCGGCCAGCACGCCCTGTTCGGCGGCGACGCCGCCGCCAGCCGCCCGCGCCTGAAGAAGGTCGAGCCCTGGACCCAGGTCGATCTGCTCGACGAGGAACTGTCGGCCGTCGGGTTCTACCTGACCGGCCACCCGCTGGAGGACATGATCGGCATGCTGCGCCGCCGGCGCACCGTCATGCTGACCGAGGCCCTGGCCCAGGCCGAGGCCGGCGCCGAGGCCCTGCGGATGTGCGGCATCGTCCGCCGCCGCCAGGAGCGCGCCTCCCAGAGCGGCGAGCGCTTCGCCTTCGTGTCGCTGTCGGATCCGTCGGGCGAGTACGAGGTGCTGTTCCCGCCGGAATCCCTGCGCAAGTGCCGTGACGTGCTCGAGCCGGGCAAGGGGGTGGTCATCAAGGTCCGCTCCAAGGCCCGCGACGGCGAGGTGCGGTTCTTCGGCGACGACGCCGAGCCGATCGAGAAGGCCATCGAGAACGTGGTCGCCGGCCTGCGCGTGCACCTGTCGCCCTCGGCCACCGAGATCGAAGCTCTCAAGCGCCGCATCGAGCCGGCCGCGGCCCAGAAGGGCGGCGAGATCAGCTTCGTGGCGGCCCTCGGCGGCGGCCGCGAGATCGAACTGAAGCTGCCGGGGCGCTACACCCTGGACGCCTCGCTGCGCGGGGCGCTGAAGACCGCGCCGGGCGTGGCGCTGCTGGAAGATGTCTAGCGTCGCTGTCCATCCCTGAACTGGCGCGGGCTTTTCGGCGCGCTGGGCGGGGCGAGCCGGATAGATCTACGATGCGAACTAGGGGCTCATCGTGCGGCATAGGCGCGGAGCCTGATCGAGGACGCTGGCCGCGAGCCGTAGCCGGCGAAAGGGAGGACGACATGAGCAAGCACGCCGGCGGCTGCCAATGCGGCAAGGTCCGCTTCGAGGTCGAGGCCGACCTGTCGCAGACCATCACCTGCAACTGTTCGCGCTGCGGCAAGCTGGGCTCGGTCCTGGCCTTCGCGCCGATCGACCAGTTCAGCCTCGTCTCGGGCGAGGACGCCCTGACCGAATACCGGTTCAACACCGGCAAGATCCAGCACCTGTTCTGCGCCGACTGCGGCATCGAATCCTTCGCCCGCGGCGAAGCCCCAACCGGCGCGAAGATGGCGGCGATCAATGTCCGCTGCGTCGACGGCGTCGACGTCTTCGCCCTGGAGCCGCAACAGGTCGACGGCAAATCGTTCTGACGTAAAGGGCGGCCGGGTCGGTCTGAACAGGCGCCAACGTCTGTCGCCGCTCCAGTCGATGTTGCTTCGAGGGGGCGCGGGCAGGAACGCTTGGGAGCGGACAAGCTCAGGCCCCGGCACTCCATCACTTCACCCCGGCGGCTCGCCCGGAACCTGTCGTCGTTCAGTCTCAGTGCGAGGCCTCTCGCCGCTCCGCTTTGGGAACCTGGGCAGTCTCGGGTCTCAGGTCCACGAACCGCCTGGACGCTATGGTGGCTGCGACGAGATCGTTGTGCGCTGACGGGATTCCACCCCCGTCCTCCTACCGCGCCGAGAACCTGACCACGGCCGGGATCGCCGGAACGCCCGTATCCGAAGCGAACTTGCGGTGGCGGTCGTTGTTGAAGCCGACCTCGTAACTGCGTCCGGCCTGGACGGTGCAGGAGAGGGTAAAGCTGCGCCGGTCCTTGGACTGGACGGGCTTGGGCGCGCAGGCCGGGAAGGCGGCCGGATTGCGGGTGACGAACGACCAGCCGGCCTGCATCGGCTGATCGAAGGTGACGCTCAGGGCGAGAGGCCCGGCCGGGACCACGGCGCCGGGCGCTGGCGAGACGGCGACGACGCGGGGCGGCGCGGGCGGCCGCGGTTCCTTGTGGTCGGCGACGGCGAGGGCGGCGAAGGCGCCGATGGCGGCGGCCATGACGATCATTGCTGAAGCTCCGGTGAGGAGGGGCCAGGCGGCCCGGAAGGCGGGGTTGCGCCGTCCGTCCTGGCCCGGCGGGCGCGGTGCGACCATCCCGATTTTCTCGTCCCGAATTTCTTGGGGCCGGGCAGGAGGCGTCGCGAGCGGGACTTCGGCCGGCGCGCCGGTGGCCAGGGCGGCCGTTCCATCACCCAACGCGCCGCCCGCCCCATCGCCCGCTCCATCGTCCACCACCAGGCGCGCCAACTGCCGGCTGCTGCCGACGCCGGTCTTGCGCCGCGCCTCGCGCAGCCGTTCGTTGACCGCGCCTTCGCTGACGCCCAGTTCGGCGGCCGCGCTCTTGGCCGTGTGGCCGCGCGCCAGCAGCAGCAGGGCGCGGCGTTCGGCGTCGGACAGGCGCGAGAGGTCGGGCATCGTGATCCTGGTCGGGCGCACGCGAGGGGACGCGGCGCGGACCGCACTCAACCTTTTCGGCCGCGGTTCGGCAATGGCGGGCAGGGCGGTCCCCTGATTCCAACCAGATCCATCGGCGACCTCTCTATCGGCGGCCGGTGCATGCGCGCAGCCGCGAATGTCCGGAAAGAACGACCCTAGCGGCCGGCGAGCGTCGGGAAAGGCTTGCATTCAGCGCGTTTCGCGACTATCTGCGCGCCATTCCACACGCGGACGTTCGGCAGCGCCGGGGAGACATCCCGACGTCGCCGTTCCGGTCCCGCCTCCAGAATGGTCTGGAGCGGGGGTGTCCGCGGAGGTTCAACCGGAAAAAGGATTAAGGCCCGATGGCTCTTCCCGAATTCTCCATGCGTCAGCTCCTGGAAGCCGGCGCCCACTTCGGCCACCAGACCCACCGCTGGAACCCGAAGATGGACCGCTACATCTTCGGTTCGCGCTCGAACATCCACATCATCGACCTGTCGCAGACCATCCCGCTGCTGCACCAAGCGCTGGTGAAGGTCCGTGAAGTCGCCGCCGCCGGCGGCCGCGTGCTGTTCGTCGGCACCAAGCGCCAGGCTTCGGATCCGGTCGCCACGGCCGCCAAGCGCTGCGCCCAGTACTACGTGAACCACCGCTGGCTCGGCGGCACCCTGACCAACTGGCGCACCGTCTCGGGCTCGATCGCTCGTCTGCGCGAGCTGGAAGGCGTCCTGGGCGGCGACGGTTCGGGCCGTTCCAAGAAGGAACTGCTGCAGCTGACCCGCGAGCGCGACAAGCTCGAGCTGTCGCTGGGCGGCATCAAGGACATGGGCGGCATCCCCGACATCATGTTCGTGATCGACACCAACAAGGAAGCGATCGCGATCCTGGAAGCCCGCAAGCTGAACATCCCGGTCGTCGCCATCCTCGACACCAACTGCGATCCGGACGGCATCACCTACCCGATCCCGGGTAACGACGACGCCGCTCGCGCCCTGCAGCTGTACTGCGACCTGGTCGCCGACGCCGTCCTCGACGGTCTGGCCGCCGGTCAAGCCGCCTCGGGCGTCGACCTGGGCGCTTCGGTCGCTCCGATCGAGCCGACCCTGGCCCGCGAACTGACCCCGGAAGTCGCTCCCGAAGCGGCCGCCCCGGAAGCTGCTGCTGAAGAAGTCGCTGCTCCGGCCGCCGACGAATCGGCCGCCGGCTGATTTCTCTTCGGCCGCCGGCTCTCTTGACGGAGGGCGGGCGGCCGTCGCGCTACCGACACGCGACCGGGCTATCAAGCCCGGTCGCTAAACGTTTGAATCTGGAGATTTTCCATGGCTGAGATCACGGCTGCGCTGGTCAAGGAACTGCGCGAAAAGTCCGGCGTCGGCATGATGGACTGCAAGAAGGCCCTGTCCGAGAACAACGGCGACATCGAAGCGTCCATCGACTGGCTGCGCGCCAAGGGCCTGTCCAAGGCCGCCAAGAAGGCCGATCGCGCCGCCGCCGAAGGCCTGGTGGCCATCGCCGTCGCCGAAGCCGGCGCTGGTGAAACCGCGACCGCCGTCGAAGTGAACGCCGAAACCGACTTCGTGTCGCGCAACGACCTGTTCCAGGGCGCTGCCCGTCAGATCGCTCAGGCCGCCCTCGGCACCGACGGTTCGGTCGAAGCCATCGGCGCGGCCAAGCTGGCCGGCGGCGAGACCGCTCAGGACCACCTGACCAACCTGATCGCCACGATCGGCGAGAACATGATGGTCCGTCGCGCCGCCAAGTGGACGGTCGAGAACGGCGTCGTCGCCTCGTACATCCACAACGCCACCGCGCCGGACCTCGGCCGCATCGGCGTGCTGGTCGCCCTCGAGTCGGCCGGCGACAAGGCCGCCCTGCGCGAGCTGGGCCGCAAGATCGCCATGCACGTCGCCGCGACCGCCCCGCTGTCGCTGTCGCCGGACGATCTGGACCCGGCCGCCATCGAGCGCGAAAAGGCCGTGTTCACCGAGCAGGCTCTGGAGTCGGGCAAGCCGGCGGCCGTCGTCGAGAAGATGATCGAAGGCCGCATCCGCAAGTTCCTGGAAGAAGTCGTGCTGCTGAAGCAGGCCTTCGTCATGAACCCGGACCAGACCGTCGAGCAGCTGGTGGCTGAAACCGGCAAGACCCTCGGCGCCCCGATCGTCGTGAAGGGCTTCACCCGTCTCGCCCTGGGCGAAGGCGTGGAAAAGAAGCAGGACGACTTCGCCGCCGAAGTCGCCTCGATGACCGGCCAAGCCTAAGGCCGGAAAAGACAGGCAAGGCGGCGGGCAGGTCTCGCCGCTTTCGCTGTCTTCAAATCAAGGGCGCGGCGCGCATCGAACGCGCGCCGCGCCCTTTTTTTGCGCTTGAACGGCGTCGCGCCCGGATGGCGCAAAACCGATCCCACTTTTGTGTAACGCACACTATGGTGCGTGCCGACGACTCAGGAAGAGCCCGGTCCATGTCCGATCCCACCCCCGCCAAGCCGTACCGTCGTCTTCTGCTCAAGGTTTCCGGCGAAGTGCTGATGGGCGACACGCCCTACGGGATCGACACCAACACCGTCCAATCCGTCGCCCTCGACATCGCCGAGATCGTCAAGTCGGGCGTCGAGCTGTGCCTGGTGATCGGCGGCGGCAACATCTTCCGCGGCATGGCCGGCGCGGCCAAGGGCATGGAACGCTCCAGCGCCGACTACATGGGCATGCTGGCCACCGTCATGAACGCCCTGGCCATGCAGGACGCCCTCGAGCGCATCGGCGTCGAGACCCGCGTGCAGTCGGCCATCCCGATGGCCACCGTCTGCGAGCCCTATATCCGCCGTCGCGCCCAGCGCCACCTCGAGAAGGGCCGCGTGGTGATCTTCGCCGCCGGCACCGGCAACCCGTTCTTCACCACCGACACCGCCGCCGCCCTGCGCGCCGCCGAGATGCAGTGCGACGCCCTGTTCAAGGGCACCAGCGTCGACGGCGTCTACACCGCCGATCCCAAGAAGGATCCCACCGCCCAGCGCTACGACCGCCTGAGCTACATGGACGTGCTGGCCAAGGACCTGCGCGTCATGGACGCCTCGGCCGTCGCCCTCATGCGCGACAGCAACATCCCGATCGTGGTGTTTTCGATCAAGGGGCGGGGTAACCTGCTCGACGTGCTGCGTGGCCAAGGCACGCACACCGTCGTCGCCAACGCCTGATTTTATCTAAGCGAAGAGAGCCCAAGCCATGGCCGCCGCCGAAAAGCCCGTCCTTTCCCGCTACAAAGACCGCATGGACAAGGCCGTGCTCGCCCTGAAGGACGAGTTCGGCTCCCTGCGCACCGGCCGCGCGTCGGCCAGCCTGCTCGACCAGGTGATGGTCGAGGCCTACGGCTCCAGCACGCCGCTGAACGCCGTGGCCTCGGTCAGCGTGCCCGAGCCGCGCCAGATCAACGTCAGCGTCTGGGATCGCGGCGTCGTGGTCTCGGTCGAGAAGGCCATCCGCGCCTCGGGCCTGGGCCTGAACCCGGTGGTCGAAGGCCAGAACCTGCGCATTCCGATCCCGCCGCTGACCGAGGAGCGCCGCAAGGACCTCTCCAAGATCGCCGGCAAGTACGCCGAACAACAGAAGATCGCCGTGCGCAACGTTCGCCGCGACGCCAACGACGACCTCAAGAAGGCCGAGAAGGACAGCGCCATCAACGAGGATGAGCGCAAGAAGATGGAAACCGAGGTCCAGAAGCTGACCGACGAGGCGATCAAGCGCATCGACGAGGCCTTGAAAACCAAAGAACAAGAGATCATGCAGGTCTGATCGTCCTCTAAGCTGGACGCCTGGGGGATGAGAAGGGAAGGCTAAGAGCGCATGTCGCCGAAGACCGGCCTGCAGACCAAGACCGCGCGCCCCGGGGGCGAGGCCGGCGCGGGTCTGCATGCGGCCATCATCATGGATGGCAACGGCCGGTGGGCCAAGCGTCGCGGCATGCCGCGCGCGCTGGGCCATCGGGCCGGCGTCAACGCGCTGAAGCGCACGGTCGAGGGCGCGCCCTCGGCCGGCGTCGGCGTGCTGACCGTGTTCGGCTTCTCGACCGAGAACTGGCGCCGCCCGGCCCAGGAAGTCTCCGAGCTGATGGGTCTGCTCAAGGCCTATGTCGAATCGGACCTCGAACGCCTGAGCCGCGAAGGCGTCCGTGTGCGGATCGTAGGCCGGCGCACGGGCCTGTCGCCCGACGTGCTCGAGGTGATCGAGCGCGCCGAGCGCCGCACGGCCAACAACGACCGCTTCCTGTTGCAGGTGGCCTTCAACTATGGCGGCCAGGCCGACATCACCGACGCCGCGCGCCGCTTCGCCGAGCAGGTCGAGCGGGGCGAGGCGAGGGCGGCCGATCTCAACGAGCAGATGTTCGGCGGCTTCCTGTCGACCTCGGCCGCGCCGGCCCCGGACCTGATCGTCCGCACCAGCGGCGAGCACCGCATCTCCAACTTCCTGCTGTGGGAATGCGCCTACGCCGAACTGATCTTCCAGGACGTTCTCTGGCCCGACTACGGCCCCGAGCACCTGGCCGCCGCCGTCGCGGAATATCGTAGCCGTGACCGGCGCTATGGAGGCATTGCGGCCGATGACGTCGCCGTCGCCGGCTAAGCGCTTCAACTGGGGCAATCTCTGGACGCGCGTGGCTTCGGCCACCGTGCTCGTTCCCACGGTCGTGGCCGCCGTCTGGCTGGGGAGCTACTGGTTCCTGGCTCTGGCCCTGGTGTGCGTGGGCCTGTTGGCCCGCGAGTGGGGCAAGATCAGCGCCCCCAAAGCGCCCAACGCGGTCGGTGCGGTCGTCGCGGTGTTCTGCGCCGTGGCGGTGATCGCCGCCTTCCTGGCCCACTTCTTCGTCGCCTGGGCCGTCGTGCTGGCCGGCGCCTTCCTGGCCGGCCTGATCGCGCGCGGCGCGGTCGAGCGCCGGGCCGACGCGGCCTATGGCGTCATCTACATCGCACCCGCCGTCATCGCGATGGTCTGGGTGCGCTCGCTGTCGGACGGCCTGTGGTGGACGCTGCTGCTGTTCGTCGTCACCTGGTTCGCCGACATCTTCGCCTATGCGACCGGCAGCGTGCTGAAGGGCCCCAAGCTGTGGCCCCGCATCTCGCCCAACAAGACCTGGTCGGGCTTCGTCGGCGGCCTCGTGGCGGCCACGCTGGGCGCCGTGGCGGTGTCGGAGCTGGCCGGCCTGCGACTGGTCTGGCCGGCGGCGGCTCTGATCGGCCTGCTCGGCGGCCTGGCCACAATGGCCGGCGACCTCTGGGAATCGATGCTCAAGCGCCGCTTCGGCGTGAAGGACAGCGGCGATCTGATCCCCGGCCACGGCGGCCTGCTGGATCGCGTCGACGGCCTGATGTTCGCGGCCATCGTCGTGGCTGCCGTGCGTTTGATCGACCACTGGGGATGGGCTCATTGACCGCGTCCCGTAAGGTTGTCGTTCTGGGATCGACGGGTTCGATCGGCGTCTCCACCCTCGATCTCTTCGAACAGTCCAAGGTTCCGGTCGAGATCCTGGCCCTGGCCGCTGGCCGCAACGTCGAGCGCCTGGCGCAGCAGGCACTGCACTGGCGCCCCAAGCTGGCGGTGATCGAGGACGAGCGCCTGCTGGGCGAGCTTCGCGAGCGCCTGGCCGGTTCGGGCGTCGAGGCCGCCGCCGGTCCGGCCGCCGTCGAGCAGGCCGCCGCCATGGGCGCCGACTGGGTGATGTCGGCCATCGTCGGGGCGGCGGGTCTCGCGCCCACCCTGGCGGCCGCCCGCACCGGCGCGGTCGTGGCCCTGGCCAACAAGGAAAGCCTGGTCTGCGCCGGCCCCGAACTGCTGCGCATCGCGCGCGAGGCCGGCGGCACGGTGATCCCGGTCGATTCCGAGCACTCGGCCATCTTCCAGGTGCTGCAGCCGGCTTGCCTGGACCGCGTCGCGCGCCTGATCCTCACCGCCTCGGGCGGCCCGTTCCGCACCTGGACTCGCGAGCAGATGGCCGCCGCCACGCCCGAGCAGGCCGTGGCCCATCCCAACTGGTCGATGGGCGCCAAGATTTCGGTCGATTCCGCCTCGATGATGAACAAGGGGCTGGAGATGATCGAGGCCTCCTACCTCTTCGACACCCCGGAAGAGCGCATCGGCGTCGTGATCCACCCGCAGTCCGTGATCCACAGCTTGGTGGAATACACCGACGGCTCGACCCTGGCGCAGCTGGGGCCGCCGGACATGCGCAGCCCGATCTCCTACGCCTATTCCTGGCCCGAGCGCCTGGCCTGGCCTGCCAAGCCCCTGGATCTGGGCGCTTACGGCCAGCTGACCTTCGAGGATCCGGACCTCGAGCGGTTCCCGCTTTTGGGCGTTGCGCGCGAGGCTTTGCGCCTCGGCGGCGGCGCGCCGACGGCGATGAACGCGGCCAATGAGGTGGCCGTCGCGGCTTTCCTTGACCGGCAGATCGGCTTTCTCGATATTGCCGCCTCGGTTGAGGGGACGCTTGAACGCATGAATGGGGTAGGGGACCTCGCCGTAACGGCGGGTGACGTTCTTGACACAGCCATGATGATCGACGGCTCGGCCCGCCGTATTGCGGCCGAGGTTGTCGCTCACAAGCGCCTTTAGTGAAGTGACCGGGGAGCTCTGATTCCAAGCCGATGATCAGTATTCTGATCTCGATCGTGTCGATGATCATCGTGCTGTCCGTCGTGGTGACGGTGCACGAGCTCGGACACTTCTGGGCGGCGCGCGCGTGCGGCGTCGCGATCGATCGTTTTTCGATCGGCTTCGGCTCGGCCCTGTTCTCGTGGCGCGACAAGCACGGCGTGGAGTGGCGGATCGCCTCGATCCCGCTGGGCGGCTACGTGCGCTTCGCCGGCGACGAGAACGCCGCCAGCGTGCCCGACCAGAACGACCTCGACGCCATGAAGGCCGAGATCGCCCAGCGCGAAGGCGCCGAGGCCGTCGGCAAGTACTTCCATTTCAAGCCGATCTGGCAGCGGGCGGTGATCGCCGCCGCTGGTCCGTTCGCCAACTTCGTGCTGGCGACGCTGATCTTCGCCGTCGTGCTGCTGGTCATCGGCGACCTGAAGTCGCCTGCCACCATCTCGGCCGTGACGCCGGGCAGCGCCGCCGCCGAGGCGGGCTTCCGTCCCGGCGACACCATCGTCCGCATCGACGGCCGCAAGGTGAAGGACTTCCAGCAGGTTCAGCGCTACGTGACCCTGCGCGCCAAGCTGCCGATCGCGTTCGGCGTCGAGCGCGGCGGCCAGACCGTCTCGCTGACCGCCACCCCGCGCCTGGTCGAGCAGAAGGACCAGTTCAGCGGCCGCGTGAAGGTCGGCCAGCTGGGCCTCGAAAGCCGCAGCCGGCCCTACCTGCAGAAGTCCAGCCTGCTCAGCGCCATCCCAGACGCCGTCGGCCAGGTCTGGGACATGCTCAAGACCATCGCCTTCTATCTGGGCCGCCTGCTGACCGGTCAGCTGCCGGCCGACCAGATCAGCGGCATCATCGGCATCGGCCACTCGGCCGGCGCGGTGACCAAGGCCAGCGTCGAAGGCGCGCCTGACGTCGGCACGGTGATGCTGCGGCTGCTGTTCAACCAACTGCTGTTCATCGCCAGCCTGTCGGTCAGCATCGGTTTCATGAACCTGCTGCCGATCCCCGTGCTCGATGGCGGCCACCTGCTGCTCTACGCCTACGAGGCCGTCTTCCGACGTCCTCTGCGCGCCGATTTCCAGGCCGCCGGGTTCCGGGCGGGCCTTGCCTTGATCCTTTGTTTCATGCTGTTCGCGGCCTGGAACGACCTCAACCGCTTCGACGTGTTCAAATTCATCGGCGGCCTGTTCACGTGAACGCCGCCCGCCCGTCCATGATTGGTCCCATGAGCAAAATTCGCGCACACAGCGCCGCGTTCGCCACCGGCGTTGCGCTCCTCTTCGGCTCCACCGCCCTGATCGCGCCGCAGGCGGCGTTCGCCCAGGCCCAGACCTCGGGCGTGGTGCAGCGCATCGTCGTGCAGGGCAACGAGCGGATCGAAGCGGGCACCGTGCTGTCGTACCTGCCGATCCAGGCCGGCGAGACCGTCGATCCGGCTCGCCTCGATCTGGCGCTGAAGACCCTCGCCCGCACCGACCTGTTCGCCGACGTCTCGATCGAGCTGGTCGGCGGCGACCTGGTGGTCAAGGTCGTCGAGAACCCGATCATCAACCAGGTGGTCTTCGAAGGGAACTCGGCGCTCAAGGAAGACAAGCTGAAGGACGAGGTCCAGATCCGTCCGCGCGGCATTTTCACCCGCGCCAAGGTGCAGGCCGACGTCCAGCGCATCATCGAGCTCTACCGCCGCTCGGGCCGCATCTCGGCCACCGTGACCCCCAAGGTCGTGGAGCTGCCGCAGAAGCGCGTCGATCTGGTGTTCGAGATCAACGAAGGCCCCAAGAGCGGCGTCCTCGGCGTCAACTTCCTGGGCAACAAGGAATTCTCGGACAACGAGCTGGCCGACGTCATCGTCACCAAGGAGTCGCACTGGTACAAGTTCCTGACCAGCAACGACAACTACGACCCGGACCGCATCGAGTACGACCGCGAGCAGCTGCGTAAGTACTATCGCAACCGCGGCTTCTTCGACTTCCGCGTCGTGGCCTCGACGGCCGAGCTGGCCACCGACAAGAACGGCTTCGCGGTCACCTACACGATCGACGAAGGCCCCAAGTACAAGTTCGGCAAGGTCACCGTCGAAACCGAGCTGAAGAAGCTCGACGGCAACCTGCTGGCCCAGATCCTGCCGATCAAGACCGGTCAGATCTATGAAGACGAGCGCATCGAGCAGGCCACCGACGCGCTGACCTTCGCGGCGGGCGCGGCCGGCTTCGCCTTCGTGGACGTGCGTCCGCGCTACGTGCCCAACCGCGAGACCCAGACGGTCGATGTGGTGTTCCAGGTGCGTGAAGGCCCGCGCGTCTACGTCGATCGCATCGACATCGTCGGCAACACCCGCACCCTCGACTACGTCCTGCGCCGCGAAATGGAAGTCGCCGAAGGCGACGCCTACAACCGCGTGCTGGTCGACCGGTCGCGCAACAACATGCGCCGCCTGGGCTTCTTCAAGGACGTCAACATCGAGGAAGTGCCGAGCAGCGCCCCCGACCGCACCGCCCTGCGCGTGAAGGTCGAGGAGCAGCCGACGGGCGAACTGTCGTTCAGCGCCGGCTACAGCTCGGTCGATCAGCTGGTGCTCGACGTCGGCGTCACCGAGCGGAACTTCCGCGGCCGCGGCCAGAACCTGCGCGCCCGCGTCTCGGTCGGCTCGCTGCGTCAGCAGGTCGACTTCGCCTTCACCGAGCCGCGCTTCCTGGGCCGCAACCTGGCCGCCGGCGTGAACCTCTATTCGTACCGCTACGACCTCAGCGACTACGCGGCCTACGACACCAAGTCGATCGGCGGCGGCTTCACCCTGGGCTTCGGCCTGACTCAGAACACCTCGATGAGCCTGCGCTACACCCTGCGCCAGGACGAGGTGGACGTGGCCGACAGCTACTGCACCGCCGGCACCGTTTCGGCGATCCTCTGCCTGCAGCGCGGCGCCTACATGACCTCGCTGGTCGGCTACGGCCTGCGCCTGGACAAGCGGAACGATCCGCTGCGTCCGACCCGCGGCTTCTTCGCCGACCTGAACCAGGACCTGGCCGGCTTCGGCGGCGACGTGAACTACCTCAAGACCGAGGTGGACGGCGGCTGGTACTGGGGCTTCAACAAGGACTTCGTCCTGCAGGCCACTGGTTCGGCCGGCTACATCGAGGGCTGGGGCGGCGACAGCGTCCGCATCAACGACCGCTTCTACAAGGGCGGTTCCAGCTTCCGCGGCTTCGAGACCGCCGGTATCGGCCCGCGCGACACTTCGACCGACAGCAGCGCCTTGGGCGCCAAGCTGTACGCCATCGGCTCGCTGGAGCTGAGCATCCCGACCTTCCTGCCTGAGCAGTACGGCATCAAGGCCGCCCTGTTCACCGACTTCGGCACCGCCGGTCAGTTGGATGACGTCGATCGCCAAAGTTCGACCGGAGTCTTCGACGAAAACATCCGGGACAACCTCGGTCTGCGGGCTTCCGCCGGCATCAGCATCGACTGGAAGTCGCCCATGGGTCCCATCCGGTTCGACATCAGCCAGATCCTGAAGAAGGAAGACTACGACCGGACGGAAACCTTCCGCTTCTCCACTTCAACCCGTTTCTAATCTCCACAAGGCTCCTGACAGCATGTCCTCCAAGTTCTTCGCCGCGGCCGCTTCGGGCCTGGCCGCGCTCGCCGTGGCTTCCGGCGCTTTCGCGCAAGCCGCCGCTCCGCTCGCCAAGGCTCCGGCCGCCCCGGCCGCTCCGCCGATCACCCACGGCGCGGCGATCCCGAGCCTGTGCGTGTTCTCGGCCGGCGCCGTTCGCGGCACCTCGGCCACCGGCAAGGCGCTAGACGCCCGCCTGAAGGCCCTGCAGACCACGGCCGAGTCGCCGCTGGCCGCCCGTGAAAAGGCCCTGCAGACCAAGATCGACGCCTTCAACGCCGCCGCCAAGACCCCGGCCGCCGACATCACCGCTCGCGAAAAGCAGAAGTCGGACCTGGAACTGGAGCAGAGCGCCCTGCAGCGCGACGCCGCCCACACCCAGATGGAACTGGTCGCCACGGCCAACACCGCCCAGCAGCAGTACCAAGTGGAACTGCAGCCGGCCGTGATCGCCGCCTACCAGCAAAAGGCCTGCGGCCTGCTGGTCGAGCGCAACGCCGTGGCCATCTTCAACCCGGCCATGGACATCACCCCGCAGGTCGTCAGCCTGCTGGACGCCCGTGGCAAGGCCACGTCGTTCCAGGCCCTGGAACGCACCAAGCTGACCCCGCAGCAGGCCGCCCAGCTGGCCGCCGAACTGCAGCGGAACTAAGGACTAAGAGGGCCCCGCCCGGCTTCTCGCCGGGCGGGCGCCTTCCGTTACGGCATTGACTCGGGACGGCTTTCGGCCGCCTACACTTCGTCCGTATCGGGCGATTCCCGGGACGGCCGTCGTCGAGAGGTTTCCATGCCGGACCCCCGCTTTTTCGAGACCCTGGGTCCGGTTTCCGTGTCCGATCTGGCCCTGGCCGGCGGCGCCGAGCTTGCCGATCCGACCCTGGGCGAGCGTCTGATCGCCACCGTGGCGCCGCTGGACGGCGCCGGGCCGGACGCCGTCTCCTTCCTTTCCGATCCGCGCCGGGCCGCCGGCCTGTCGGCCTGCAAGGCGGGCGCGATCTTCATGAAGCCGCAGCATCGCGAGTTCGCGCCGGAAGGCTGCGCCGCGCTGCTCACTCCCCATCCGCAGGCCGCCTGGGCCGCCGCCGTCGCGCGCCTCTACGCGCCGCGCCGCCATGAGCCGGGCTCGGCCGCCATCCATCCGTCCGCCGTGCTGGAGGAGGGCGTGCGCCTGTCGCCCGGCGCGGTGATCGGTCAGGACGTCCGCATCGGCCGCAATACGGTGATCGGTCCCGGCGCGGTGATCGGTCCCGGCGTCGCCATCGGCCGCGACTGCGTGATCGGCGCCAACGCCGTGGTCGGCTTCGCCCTGATCGGCGACCGTGTCAGCCTGCACGCCGGCTCGGCGGTGGGCGAGGCCGGCTTCGGCGCGGCCGGCGGCCCCAAGGGAGTCGTCGACTTGCCGCAACTGGGCCGCGTGGTCCTGCAGGACGGCGTCACCCTGGGCGCCAACAGCTGCATCGATCGCGGGGCGTTCGACGACACCACGGTGGGCGAGAACACCAAGATCGATAATCTGGTCCACGTTGCGCACAACGTGCAGCTTGGCCGAAACTGCCTGCTGGCGGCCTACACAGGGCTGTCGGGCAGCACGGTCGTCGGCGACGGCGTCGCCTTCGGCGGCAAGGCCGGCGTCGCCGACCACTTGACGATCGGCGCCGGCGCCAGCATCGGGGCCTCGGCCTCGGTGTTCAAGAGCGTGCCGGCCGGCGAGACATGGACAGGGTTTCCCGCGCGCCCCATCAAGCGGTGGCTGAGGGAAACGGCATGGCTGTCGCGCAGCGCGCGCAGTCGGGGGATGAAAGACGAGGCATGAGCCAGACCGAAACCGCGGCCCCGCAGACCGACATCGACATCGCCGAGATCCTCAACCGGATCCCGCACCGCTATCCGTTCCTGCTGGTCGACCGCGCCGAAGCCTATGTCCCGCACCAGTCGATCGTCGGCATCAAGTGCGTGACCGTCAACGAGCCGTTCTTCCAGGGCCACTTCCCGGGCAATCCGGTGATGCCCGGCGTGCTGATCATCGAGGCCCTGGCCCAGACCGGCGCGGTGCTGATGAGCAAGTCGCTGGAAGTCGACACCGAGGGCAAGACGATCTTCTTCATGTCGGTCGACAACGCCCGCTTCCGCAACCCCGTGCGCCCGGGCGACGTCCTGCGCATGGAGGTCGAGGTGCTGCGCGCGCGTTCGACCATCTTCAAGTTCAAGGGCGTGGCCAAGATCGGCGACAAGGTCGCCGCCGAGGTCGAGTTCGCCGCCATGGTCGTGGAGACCCCGACGAAATGACCAAAGTCCATCCGACCGCCATCGTCGACGCCGCCGCCAAGCTGGGCGAGGACGTCGAAATCGGGCCGTTCTGCATTGTCGGCCCCGACGTGACCCTGGGCGACCGCGTGCGCCTGCTGTCGCATGTGGTGGTCGATGGCGTCACCACCATCGGCGAGGACACCGTGGTCCACGCCTTCTCGGCCCTGGGCGGTCCGCCGCAGCACCTGGGCTACAAGGGCGAGCGCACCCAGCTGGTCATCGGTCCGCGCAACACGATCCGCGAGCAGGTGACGATGAACACCGGCACGGCCTCGGGCCGCGGCGTGACTACCATCGGCGCCGACGGCTTCTTCATGGCCGAGGCCCACGTGGCCCACGACTGCACGGTCGGCGACAATGTCGTGTTGGCCAAGGGCGCGACCCTGGGCGGCCATGTCGACGTCGGCAACTTCGTGTTCGTGGGCGGCCTGGCGGCCATCCACCAGTTCTCGCGCGTCGGCCGCTACAGCTTCATCGGCGGCCTGGCCGCCGTGACCAAGGACGTCATCCCCTACGGTTCGGTGTGGGGCAACCACGCCCACCTCGAGGGCCTGAATCTGGTGGGCCTCAAGCGCCGTGGCTTCTCGCGCGAGGCGATCAACGCCCTGCGTTCGGCCTACCGCATGATGTTCGCCGACGAAGGCACCTTCCAGGAGCGCCTGGACGACGCGGCCGAGACCTACGCCTCCATTCCCGAGGTGATGGAAATCATCGCGTTCATCCGCGACGAGGGCAACCGCCCGCTCTGCCTGCCCGAGCGCGAGGTCTAGCCTTGCGCAAGCTCGGACTGATCGCCGGCGGCGGGGCCCTGCCGATCGAACTGGCCGCCCACTGCGAGCGCGCTGCCCGTCCGTTCGCCGTCATGCGGCTCAAGGGCTTCGCCGACGCGACGCTGGAGCAGTACGCCGGCATCGAGGTCGGCCTGGCCGAATTCGGCAAGGCCTTCAAGGCGCTGAAGGAAGAGGGCTGCGAGGCCGTCTGCTTCGCCGGCACGGTCGATCGCCCCGACTTCTCGGCCCTGATCCCCGACTTCCGGGGCGTGAAGGTGCTGCCCGGCCTGATCAAGGCTGCGCGCGAGGGCGACGACGCCCTGCTGCGCCGCGTGCTGACCGAGTTCGAGAAGGAAGGCTTCGTCATCGAAGGCGCCCACGAGGTGCGCGGCGAGATGACCCTGCCGTCCGGACCGCTGGGCCGCTACGCCCCGCGCGCCGAGCACGGCGCCGACATCGACCGCGCCCTGACCGTCGCCCGCGCCATCGGCGGGCTCGACGTGGGGCAGGGGACCGTGGTCTGCGACGGCCTCGTCCTGGCCGTCGAGGCCCAGGAGGGCACCGACGCCATGCTGCGCCGGGTGGCCGACCTGCCCCAGGCGATCCGCGGCTGTCCCGAGGCGCCCAAGGGCGTTCTGGCCAAGGCGCCCAAGCCGATTCAGGAGACCAAGGTCGACCTGCCGACCATCGGCGTCGCCACCATCCAGCGCGCCGCGCGCGCGGGCCTGGCCGGCGTGGTCGGCGAGGCTGGCCGCCTGCTGATCGTCGATCGCGAGCAGGTCATCGCCTGCGCCGACGACCTTGGCCTCTTCGTCTACGGCGTCGAGCCGGGCTGATGACCGCCGAGGTCTCCAGCGCTCGACCGCTGACGGTCATGCTGGTCGCGGCCGAGGCCTCGGGCGACAATCTCGGCGCGGGCCTGGCCCGGGTCCTGCGGGCGCGCCTGGGCGGTCAGGTCCGCTTCGTCGGCTTGGGCGGCGCGCGCATGGCGGCCGAAGGGGTGCAGAGCTCGTTCGATATCGCCGAGCTGTCGATCCTGGGCCTGTTCGAGGGGCTGAAGGCCTATCCGCGCGTCCTGCGCCGTCTCAAGGACGTTGAGGCCGTGGCGGTGCGCGAAAAGCCCGACGTCGCCGTGCTGATCGACTCCTGGGGCTTCAACATCCGCCTGGCCAAGCGCCTGCGCGCGCTCGACCCGTCGATCGCCTTGATCAAGTACGTCGCCCCCCAGGTCTGGGCCTCGCGTCCGGGCCGCGCGGCGACCCTGGCCCAGGCTGTCGACCTGCTGCTGGCCACCCAGCCGATGGACAAGCCGTTCTTCGGCGCCGTGGGCCTACCCAGCGTCTTCGTCGGCAATCCGGCCCTGGCCCGCGACTTCAGCGGCGCCGACGCCGCCCGCACCCGCGCCGCGATCGGGGCGGGGCCGGACGATCCGATCCTCGCCGTCCTGCCGGGCAGCCGTCCGTCCGAGATCGAGCGCGTGCTGCCGGCCTTCGAGGACGCCGTGCGCCTGCTCAAGGCCGAACGACCGGGCCTGCACGTCGTGGTGCCCGCCGCCTCGACCGTGGTCGCCGCCGTCAAGGCGCGCGTCGCGGGCTGGCCGTTCCGCGCCCACGTCATCGAGGACGACCAGGCCAAGGACGACGCCATGAAGGCCGCCACCGTGGCCCTGGCCTGTTCGGGCACGGTGACCATCGAGCTGGCCCTGGCCGGCGCGCCGATGGTGGTCGGCTACAAGATTGGCGCGATCAGCTACGCGCTCCTCAAGCGGCTGATGACGCCGCGCTGGGTGACCCTGTTCAACATCGCCGCCGACCGCGAGGTCGCGCCCGAATTGCTGCAGCACGACTGCACCGGCGAGCGCCTGGCGGCTGAACTGGCCAGGCGATTGGACGACCCGGCCCTGCGCCAGCGCCAGGTGGCCGAGCAATACGCGGCCCTCGACAAGCTGGGTCGCGGTCTGCCCGATCCGGCCGAAGCCGCCGCCGACGCCATGCTCGATTTCCTCGAAAGCCGAGCCGCCCAAAGTCGAGGCGCTGGGCGGGCTTAAGACCCGCTTCACGCCTGTGGATTAATCTTGCGGAAACCCTGCGCGCATCGCGCGCTCGTGGAGCCCGCCGTGTCGGTTCAACCGCTTGGACCCGCTGTCCCGACGTCCGCCTCGGTCATGCCGACGGCGATGGTCGCGCCCGCCGGTCCGCAAGGCGGCCAGACCGGGCAGCCGGGCCTGCCGCCGCCGGCCATGCTGGCCCAGAAGGCCCTGGCAGAAGCCGCCGAGACCCTTGGACGGATCGCGACCGAGGCCGGCGCCCAGGCCGAGCCCCAGACCGGCGACACCGTCGAGAGCCTGCTCAAGGGCGGCGCCACCGGCCAGGCCCGGGAGATCCTGCTGTCCAGCCCCACGGCGCAGGCCAAGGCCGTCTCCGACCTCGTCGGTCGCGCCGCGCCCGCTCAGGGCGGCATGGCGCCGCTGCTGGCCGACCTGGAGCGGGTCTCGACCTCGCCGGACGCGCCCGCCGTCGTCCGCCAGGCCGCCGCCAATATGCTGGCCCTGCGCTCGCCGATCGACGGCGCGGTGACCGCCGGCGAAATCCGCCAGGCCTTCAGCCGTTCGGGCCTGTTCATGGAGCAGCGCCTGGCCGAGGAGGCCGAGCCCGGCGCCGCGCCTCTGGCGGCAAAGGACCTCAAGGCCGCCATGCTGGTGCTACGCGCCGCCGTCGCCAGCTGGAGCGCCCAGACGGGCCCGGCCGGACCGTCGTCCACGGCGGCTTCCGCAACACCCTCGCAGACACCGTCGGCCTCCGGATCTACCGCCTCCGCCGCCGCGACGTCGCCGGCCTTGCCCGCCCCGGTCGAGGCGCAAGCTGATCCGGTCTCTACCTCGACCATCCAGACGGCCGGCGCGCCTGCACAGCCTGCGCTAGCGGAGGAGGGGGCTCCGCCACCGCTAGCGCGTCCTGCGTCGGCCTCCGCCACGTCCGTCGAGCCCGAGACGGCGCCTCCCGCTCCAGCCGCGCCCGACGAAGCCGCCGAGACCCCCGTCGCCCGCTTCCTGGCCGCCGTCGGCCCGCGCCCGACGCCGCAGCAGGCCGCCCAGCCGGCGGCCGCCCTGTTTGTCCTGGCCCAGGAGGCCGCCGCGGGCTTCGAGGAACCGGTGGTGCGCCAGCCGCTGGCCCAGACGCCCCTGACGCCGCCGGGCAAGGGACCGCCGCCACCGTTCGCCGGCGGGCCGGTCGTCGCACAGGCCGCAGTGACCTCGACCCTAGCCCACGATGCGCCGCCCGCCACGGTTGCTCATCAACTGTCCAAGGGCGTCGACGCCGCCCTGGCCCGGCAGGAGCTGATGCAGGCCGCCTCGCTGCCCGAGCGCACCGACACCGCCAGGGCCGCTCAGCCCCTCGATGGCCGCGCCGTCGAGGAGAAGACCGGCCCCCGCTGGGTGTTCGACGTGCCCTTCGCCACGCCCCAGGGCTCGTCCGTCGCCCAGTTCGAGATCAGCCGCGACGGCGGTGGCGGCGGGGCCGCCGGCGGTCCGGACGAGGCCCGCACCTGGAAGGTTCGCTTCTCGCTCGACGTCGAGCCCATGGGCCGCATCGACGCCCAGCTGGCCCTGACCGGCGAGCGGGCCCGCGTGTCGCTGTGGGCCGAACGGACCGAGACCATGACCCGCCTACGCGGCGGCCAGGAAATCCTCGACGCCGCCCTGCGCGAGGCCGCCCTGGAGCCGGAAGTGGCCTTCCACGCCTCGCCGGCGCCGGTCGCCGCGCCGCCAGCGCCTGGCCGCTTCGTGGACCGCGCCACATGACCCGCGTTTCCGGTCCCCGCATCGCCGTCGCCCTGCGCTACGACGCGCCCGACGCCCCGCGCGTGGTCGCCAGCGGCCGCGGCTGGGTGGGCGACAAGATCGTCGAGACCGCCCGCGAGCACGGGGTGCCGCTAGAGGAGAACCCGGCCCTGGCCCAGGCCCTCTCGACCATCCCGATGGAGGAGGAGATCCCCGAGGCGCTCTACGTCGCCGTGGCCGAGATCCTGGGCTTCATCCTGCGCACCGCCGCCAAGAGCTGAAACCCGAACTGAAACCAATAAAGTTGCGATAGGGGGCTGGGGTTGGCCCCTGCGGCGCCTATATCGACCGGGACCCTTCCCAGGAGCTCCCATGTCCGACCTCTCGGCCTTCCCGATCGCCAGCCGCTGGCCCGCCGCCCATCCCGACCGCATCCAGCTCTATTCGCTGCCCACGCCCAACGGCGTGAAGGTGTCGATCATCCTGGAAGAGCTGGGCCTGCCCTACGAGCCGCACCTGATCGACATCGGCAAGAACGAGACCTGGACCCCGGAATTCCTCAGCCTCAACCCCAACGGCAAGATCCCGGCGATCATCGATCCCGACGGCCCGGGCGGAAAGCCCTTTGGCCTGTTCGAGAGCGGCGCGATCCTCGTCTATCTGGCCGAGAAGACCGGCAAGCTGCTGCCGGCCGATCCGGCCGCCCGCTACGAGACCCTGCAGTGGGTGTTCTTCCAGATGGCCGCCGTCGGCCCGATGTTCGGCCAGCTGGGCTTCTTCCATAAGTTCGCCGGCCGCGAATACGAGGACAAGCGTCCGCTGGAGCGCTATCGCGCCGAGAGCCAGCGTCTGCTGGGCGTGCTGGAGACCCGCCTGGAAGGCCGCGACTGGATCATGGGCGACGACTACACCATCGCCGACATCGCCACCCTCGGCTGGGTGCGCAACCTCGTAGGCTTCTACGAGGCGGCCGATCTGGTCGACTACAAGAGCCTGAAGAACGTCCCGGCCTGGCTGGAGCGGGGCCTAGCCCGTCCTGCCGTGCAGCGCGGCCTCAACATTCCGGCGCGTTCGTAAGTTCAGTGAAGGGGCGGGCGGCCAGAGCTGTCCGCCCTTTCAACGACCGCCGATTCCGCCCAAGAAAACGGGCATGTCGCTCTTTCCCGAACTCGACGTTCCGCCGTCCGACCGCCTGTTCTTCGGGATCTTCCCCGAGCCGTCGGTCGCCGAGGCCATCGCCGGCCGGGCGCGCGACCTGAAGGGCCGCTTGAACCTCTCCGGCGCGCCGCTGACGCCCGACCGCTTCCACGTCACCCTGCATCACATCGGCGACTACGCCGGCCTGCCGCGCGGCATCGTCGCCCAGGCCCTGGAGGCCGGCGCGGCTGTCGCCGCTACCTCGGCGCCGTTCGACGTGACCTTCGACAAGGCCGCCAGCTTCAACAATCGCGGCAACAACCCGTTCGTCCTGCAAGGCGGGGAGGGGCTGGCCGAGCTGCACGTCTTCCAGAAGGCGCTGGGCCTGGCCATGGCCCATGCCGGCCTCGGCAAGCAGGTCGCCCGCCAGTTCAATCCGCACGTGACGCTGCTCTACGACCGCGGCCTTGCGCCCGAGACGGCGGTGGAGCCGGTGTCGTGGCCGGTCTCCGAGTTCGTGCTGATCCACAGCCTGCTGGGCCAGACCCGGCACATCGTGCTCGGGCGATGGCCCCTCAAGGGGTGAGCGCGCGTATCAGGCGGCCGGCGGCTCCGGCCTCGACACCACGAAGGCCGCGCAGGCGGCCATGATCGCCCCCACCAGCAGGCCCAGCCAGGGCTTGGGCCGCGCCGCCAGCAGGAACACCGCCATGCCGCCCGCCATCCCCAGGCATGCGGCGATCTTGGCTTTGCGGGGGATGGCCTTGTTGGCCCTCCAGGCGCGCACCGAGGGGCCGAACTTCGGGTGGTTCAGCAGCCAGGCTTCCAGCTTCGGCGAGGACTTGCCGAAACAGCCAGCGGCCAGGATCAGGAACACCGTCGTCGGCATCAGCGGCAAGAACGCCCCGATGATGCCCAACGCCGTGAAGGCGAAGCCGGCCACGAGATAGCCGATGCGCACCCCGCGCGACGTGGCGGGCGCGCTCACGGCCTCGAGCCCCGTGGAGGGGAGTTCCACGGCGGGGGCTTCAGCGGAAGGCGGCGTCGACATAGGCCTGCACCTGCGAAAAGGCGGCTTTCGCCCCGGCTATGGCGCGGGCCTCGCCGGCCGCGTCGAGATTGGCCGCGTCCAGCGCGGCGGTGAACTGGCGCCAGTGGGCGGCGCGGCCGTCGGGATGGCCGGCCAGGTGGCGCGCGCCAAAGGTCTCGTCCAGTCCCAGCTTGGCGGCCGCCTTGAACAGGAACGCCGCGCCCAGGTTCGAACCCTCGGCGACGTAGAGCCAGCCCAGCGCCGTCGCCAGGTCCGGCTCCGCGTCGGCCGTGAAGGCCGGCGGCGGCAGGTCCTCCAGGGCGGGCAGGCCAAGATCCGCGCGGTCGGCCTCGATCGCCGCGAGGCGCCGACGCCCGTCCAGGTCCGGCAGGCGCTGGGCCAGTTCGGGCCGCTGGTAGAGGCCGTCGATGTCGCGATGAAAGCGCTGCTGCACCTCGAGGAAGCGGCCATAGCGCTCGCGATCCTCGAACGGCCGGTCGGCCATGATGCTCTTGTCGAGCCGCTCGTGGGTCTGGGTCGTTCCGGCCTTCAGGCGCTTGGCCAGGCTTTCAGCGTTGGCGAGATCGGTCATGGCGTTCATACGGTGAATGTCGCCCCCTCGCGATTGAGACGCAACTGCTCTGGATCAAATCCGCCGCGCACTTTGGCGAAAATGCTAATCCGTCGGGGAAGAGCCCGACTCGCGGGCGAAGTTCTGGAGCGCGTCCGGTGACGGTGACGATCTACGGCATCAAGGCCTGCGACACGATGAAGAAGGCCCGGACCTGGCTCGACGAGCGCGGCGTGGCCTACGCCTTCCACGACTACAAGGTCGCCGGGATCGACCGCGTCAGCGTCGAGGGCTGGGTCGCGCAGCTGGGCTGGGAGACGGTGCTGAACCGCGCCGGCACGACCTTCCGCAAGCTGCCCGACGCCGACAAGACCGGGATCGACGCGGCGAAAGCCGTCGACCTGATGCTGGCCCAGCCGTCGATGATCAAGCGCCCGATCCTCGATATCGACGGCAAGCTGCTGGCCGGCTTCAAGCCCGAGGCCTATGCGGCGGTTCTCGCCTGAAGCGCGAAACAGGGCTTGCACGAAATACGCGAGTTGGCGAACTTTGGGGCGACAACCGCGGCAAACAGCGGCTAAGTCTTTGGGAAACGGCCGGACTCCCTTCATGAAGGGGCGGCGGCGACAGGATGATTGAGTGGGCGTGACTTCGGGGCTTCCTTACGATCTGGCGATCTTCGATTTCGACGGCACGCTGGCCGACAGCGGCGCCGTGGTGCTGAAGCTCGTCAATCCGATGGCCAGGATCTACGGCTTCAAGAGCGTCACCGACGAGGAAGTCGAGATGCTCCGTGGTCGTCCCAATCGCGAGATCATCAAGTACCTGGGCGTCTCGGCCTGGAAGATCCCGATCATCGCCGCCCACGGCAAAAAGCTGATGGCCGCCGAGATCGGCTCGATCGGACTGTTCCCGGGCGTTCCGGACATGCTGCGCGCCCTGTCGGCAGGCGGCGTGCGCCTAGCCGTGGTCAGCTCCAACAGCGAAGCCACGATCCGCACCGTGCTGGGTCCCGACCTCGCCAAGCTGATCGACCACTACGGCTGCGGCGCCTCGCTGTTCGGCAAGGCCAAGAAGTTCCTCAAGGTGATCAAGACCGCCGGCGTGCGGCCCGGCCGGGTGATCTCCATCGGCGACGAGACCCGCGACATCGACGCGGCCAACGCTCTTGGACTGGCCTCCGGCGCCGTCACCTGGGGCTACGCCACTCGCCAACTGCTGGTCGACCACACCCCGACCGTGCTGCTCGACGCCGTCGAGGACATCGTCGCCAGCCTCGCGCCGCAACGGACCGCCGCGGCCGTCGCAACGGCCTGATCCGCCTTACGAAAGTTTCATCTCGCTAGGCGCCTCCAAACGGCGCCGCCAAAGCCTCTTCCCTATACGAGACGAAAGCGACAGGCTCTCGTCGAAAACATTCCGAGGGGAACGAGTCATGGAACTTGGCATCCTGGTGCCGCTGGCGCCGTTCATCATGGTCGTCTGCATCGTCTGCATCCCGATGTGGCTGAAGAGCCGCGAGCGCCGGGAGATGCAGGCCACCGTCCGCGCCGCCATCGAGAAGGGCCAGGCGCTGCCGCCCGAGTTGATCGAGGCGCTGAGCAAGGAAGTCAAACCGCCGAAGGAATCCTCGGCCCTGCGCGACATGCGCGTGGGCGTGATCCTGATCGCCGTCGGCGGCGGTCTCGCCGTGCTGGGCTTCATGCTCGGCCAGGTCGAGAACGAGGCGCTGCACCCGATTCTCGGCGTCGCCGCCATCCCGGCCCTGATCGGCGTCGCCTATGTGGTCCTGAGCTTCTTCAACCCCAACAAGGGCGCGCGGCCTCTGAACTGAGGCTGTCCGCTGGGGAAGAGGGGACTTTTCATCATGGGTGTTCAACGCCCGCCAACCACCGGTCACGACGTCGAGCTGGCGGCCCTCGCCGCCACCGGCGACCGCGCCGCCTTCGGGGAGCTCGTGCGCAGGCACGGCTCGGCCGTACGGGGGCTGCTGCGTCGCCTCGGCGCCGATCCGGCCACGGCCGACGACGTCGCCCAGGACGCCTTCCTGGTCGGCTTCGAGCAGATCGCCGAATATCGCGGCGAGGGCTCCTTCGGCGGCTGGATCAAGAAGACCGCCGCGCGGCTCTATCTGCGCAAGGTCAAGCGCGACTCGCGCCTGATCTTCTCGGACGAGACGCCGGAGGATCCTTCGCCCGCGACCAGCGCCTCGCCGGGCGACCGGCTCGACCTGGACGAGGCCCTCAAGGGCCTGTCGCGCGGCGAGCAGCTGTGCGTCTCGCTGTGCTACGGTGCCGACTGGTCGCACGCCGAGGCGGCGGAGGCCTTGAATATCCCGATCGGGACGGTCAAATCCCATGTCAAACGTGGTCTCGATAAGCTCCGGGCCAGACTGGCCCCGTCACCGGACTCATCTGCGCGGAGGGAAGGTCATGGTTGATCGCGACTTCGACGCCCAGCTTTCGCGGCTGTTCGCCGCCCCGCCGGCCTTTTCCGACGCCGAAGCCTTTCAGGCCAAGGTCGAGCGGCGGCTCGATCGCGGCTGGGCCATGCGTCGCCTGCTGATCGGCGCGGCCGGCGCCGTCGCCGGAGTGGTGGCGGTCGGCCAGCTGATCACCAGCCGCTTCGCCTCGGACCTGCAGCACGCTTCCGCGCAGGGCGTCACCAGCATGGACATGGGCGTCGACAAGCTGATGGGGCGGATCGACCAGTTCGTCGCCACGCCGGCCAGCGTCGAAACCCTGTGGCTTGGCGCGGCGCTTGCGGCTATCGCTCTGGCCTTCGCCGTCACCCGACTGGTCGAAGAGTTCTAATTCCGGAGGGCGGCCCCCGTCGCGCTCCGGTCATCGAAGAGAGCCGGAGCGAGTCTTGTCCGCCCATCGTCAGGAGACGGTCCGCCGTCTCGCCGCCCCCGATATCGCCGCCCGCAAGGGCGGCGTTCCGATCGTCTGCCTCACCGCCTACACCGCCCCGGTGGCGGCCGCCCTCGACGACGCCTGCGACGTGCTGCTGGTCGGCGATTCGCTGGGCATGGTCGTCCACGGCCTGCCCAACACGGTCGGCGTGACCATGGAGATGATGATCCTGCACGGCCAGGCGGTCATGCGCGGCTCCCGCAAGGCCATGGTCGTCGTCGACATGCCCTTCGGCTCCTACGAGGGCGCGCCGGAAGAGGCCTACGCCAACGCCGTCCGCATCATGAAGGAAACCGGGGCCCAGGCCGTGAAGGTCGAGAGCGGCCCCACCGTGCCCCAGACCATCCGCTACCTCGTCGATCGCGGCGTGCCGGTGATGGGCCATGTGGGCCTGCGCCCGCAGGCGGTGCTGGTCGACGGCGGCTTCAAGGCCAAGGGCCGCGACGAGGAAGGCCGCCAGAAGATCCTGGCCGAGGCCCGCGCCACCGCCGAGGCCGGCGCCTTCGCCGTGGTGGTCGAGGGCGTCGCCGAGGCCCTGGCCCGCGAGATCACCGAGACGATCGCCCCGCCGACCATCGGCATTGGCGCCTCGGCCGGCTGCGACGGCCAGGTGCTGGTCAGCGACGACATGCTGGGCCTGTTCGACTGGACGCCCAAGTTCGTGCGCCGCTACGCTGACCTGAAGGGCCAGATCGAAAAGGCCGCCGCCGACTACGCCCGCGACGTCAAGGACCGCAGCTTCCCCGGCGCGGCCGAGACGTACTACGCCAAGAAGGACTAGGAACGGGAAGCGGGCGCTGACCCATTCTTCCGTAAAATCCCCGCGAAAGCGGGGACCCAGGCGTTTTATCGTCGAGCGCCCCACGTGTCAGAAAAAGCCTAGGTCCCCGCTTTCGCGGGGATTTTACGGGGGTGGGGCCGCCTGGGAAGGTTCAGAGGCGGCGAATGCTTTCTTCCGCAAAAGCGGCAAGGACCGTCCGGAAGTCTAGACAGTCTAGACCCGCCGTTGCGGCGGCGGCGGACACGCTATAGGTTCGCCGCCTGCGTCGCGGCCAGGGGCCGTGGCGACTTGATGTTCAACCTTGCGTCGTCCGGAAACCCTTCCGGTTCTCGACGCCCCGGCGCTTCCCGCGCCCGTATCGGAGCCTCGTTCGTGGTCGATGTGTTTGACGAGGTCGAAGAGCAGCTTCGCTCCGACCGCTACAAGACCTTCGCGCTGAAGTCGCTGCCCGTCCTGGGCGCGGTCGCCGCGGTCGCGGTCCTGGGCGTCGGCGGCTGGTGGGGCTGGACGACGTACGAGACCAACCGCGCCAACAAGGCGTCGGAAGCCGTCCAGGCGACCCTCGAATCCTACGAGAAGGAAGGCCCGGCCAAGGCCTTCGGCGAGTTCGAAAAGCTGTCGAAGGAAGGCAATGCGGGCTACCGCGCCCTGGCCCTCATGCAGATGGGCGGCATCCGCCTGGACGAGCGCAAGACCGCCGAAGCTGTCGGTTATTTCGACGAAGCGGCCAAGATTGCTCCCGATCCTGTCATGGGTGACATAGCTCGCCTCAAATCCGCCTTCGCGCTCATGGACACGGCTCCCTATCAGGAGATCGAGTCGAGGCTGACCCCGTTGACCGGCGAGAAGAGCCCTTACCGCGTGCAAGCCAAGGAGGCCTTGGCCTTCGCGAAGCTGCAGGCGGGCAAGAGCGCCGACGCGCGCGGCGACTTCGTCGTGCTGTCGCTGCTGTCGGATGCGTCCGACGACACGCGCCAGCGGGCCCAGGCCGCTATCCAGATGATCGACTCCGGCTCGGCCAAGTCGCTGCCGGCCGCCGTCAAGGCCGCCGTCGCTCTGCCGCCGCCGATCCAACTCGCGCCCGGCCAGCTGCCGCCGGGCCTGCAACCCCAAGCTCGATGAGCCGCCGACCCATGACTTTGAAGCGCTCCCTGCTGCTCGCCGCGATGATGTCGGCCGCAGTGTCGGTGACCGGTTGCTCGACGGTTTCGAAACTCAATCCGTTCGGCAAGGACGAGAAGAACAAGGCCCAGGCCACGCAAGGCCAGCGGATCTCGGTCATCGCCTTCGACCAGAAGGTCGAGGCCGCCGACGGCCTGAAGGGCGTCGACTTCTTCCTGCCGGAAGCCCAGCCCAAGGCCGACTGGCGCCTGCCGGGCGGCTCGCCCGAGCAGTCGGTCGAGCACGTCGCCGCCGCCAAGGACGTCGAGATCGCCTGGCGCAAGGGCTTTGGCCAAAAGGCCAACCGCACCTTCCACATCACCGCGACCCCGGTCTCGGCCGAAGGCAAGATCTTCGTCATGGACGGCGAGGCCAAGGTCTCGGCGCTTGACGCGAACACCGGCGAGACCCTGTGGCGCAAGGACCTGCGTCCGGCCGCCCAGCCGGGCAAGCGCGGCTTCTTCGGCATCGGCGGCGACAAGGGCGACACCGAGGGCTTCGGCGGCGGCATCGCCTATGCCGACGGCAAGCTCTACGTCTCGTCGGGCTTCCGCTTCGTGGCTCAGATCGACGCGGCCAACGGCAAGGAAAACTGGCGCCAGCCGACCAGCACGCCGGTCCACGCCGCCCCGACCGTGGTCGACGGCCGCGTGTTCGTGGTCTCGACCGACAACGAACTGCTGACCTTCGCGGCGGCCGACGGCACGCCGGGCTGGACCTATCAGGCCCTGATCGAGCCGGCCCGCATCTTGGCCGCCTCGAGCCCCGCGGTCAGCGGCGACACCGTCGTCGCCGGCTTCGCCTCGGGCGAACTGGTGGCCCTGCGCGCCGGCAACGGCAACGACCTGTGGAGCGAGGCCCTCAGCCGCGCTAGCCGCACCAACGCCCTGTCGGAAATCCGCGACATCGCCGGCCGTCCGGTGATCTACAAGGGCGACGTCTACGCCGTCAGCCACTCGGGCGTGTTCTCGGCCACCGACCTGCGCACGGGCCAGGCCCGCTGGAGCCTGCCGGTCACCGCCATCACCACCCCCTGGGCGGCCGGCGACGTGGTCTATGTGGTCGACAAGGCCGGCCAGGTGATCTGCGTCTCTCGTGACGGCGGCCAGGTTCACTGGATCCGCGACCTCAACGAGAGCGACAAGCTCAGCAAGAAGCAGAAGAAGAAGCTGGCCAAGCACCCGCGCATCTGGTCCAGCCCGATCCTGGCTTCGGGCCGCCTGATCACGGTGTCGAGCTACGGCGAGGCCGTGGCCCTGAACGCCAAGACCGGTGAAAAGGAAAAGACCCTGAAGATCGGTTCGCCGGTCCTGCTGTCGCCGATCGCGGTCGGCGACAAGGTCTATCTGGTGACCGACGAGGCCCAGCTGATCGCGATCCGCTGATACTTTCCGGGCTCCCTTCGGGGCCCGGCGCAACACAAATCGTCCCGGGCCCGGGCTGGCGGAAACGCCGGCCCGGGCTTGTTGCTTTGCCGGGACCGGAAAAATCGACTACTGACCGCCTATGCCTTTGAAACTCGCCATCGTCGGCCGCCCCAATGTGGGCAAGTCCACGCTGTTCAACCGTCTGGCCGGCAGGAAGCTGGCCCTGGTCGACGATCAGCCGGGGGTCACGCGTGACCGCCGCTTCGCGCACGGCCGCCTCGGCGACCTCGATCTGGAGCTGATCGACACCGCCGGCTTCGAGGACGTCACCGACGAGAGCCTGGAAGCGCGCATGCGCGCCCAGACCGAGCTCGCCATCGACGAAGCCGATGTCGCGCTCTTCGTGTTCGACGCCCGCGAGGGCCTGACGCCGCTCGACAAGATCTTCGCCGAGATGCTGCGCCGCCGGAACAAGCCGGTGGTGGTCGCCGCCAACAAGTCGGAAGGCAAGCAGGCCGAGGCCGGCGCCGCCGAGGCCCACCGCCTGGGCCTGGGCGAGCCGATCCCGATCAGCGGCGAGCACGGCGAGGGCATGGCCGACCTCTATGCGGCGCTGCTGGCGGTGACGCCCGACGAGCTGCAGGAAGAGTTCGAGGACTACGACGACGACAGCAAGCCGATCAAGATCGCCATCATCGGCCGTCCGAACGCCGGCAAGTCGACCCTGGTCAACCGCCTGATCGGCGAGCAGCGCCTGCTGACCGGCCCCGAGGCCGGCATCACCCGCGATTCGATCTCGGTCGACTGGACCTGGGACGGCCGCAAGATCCGCCTCGTCGACACCGCCGGCCTGCGCAAAAAGGCCAAGGTCAACGAGAAGCTCGAGAAGCTTTCCACCCAGGACACCATCCGCTCGCTGACCTTCGCCGAGGTCGTGCTGCTGGTGATGGACGCCACCCACCCGTTCGAGACCCAGGACCTGCAGATCGCCGACCTGGCCGAGCGGGAAGGGCGCTGCGTCGTCTTCGTGCTGGCCAAGTGGGACCTGATCGAGGATCCGGGCCAGATCCTGAAGGAATTCAACGAGCACGCCGAGCGCATGCTGCCTCAGCTGCGCGGCGCGCCCGTCGTGGCCCTGTCGGGCGAGACCGGCCGTGGCGTCGAGCGCCTGATGCCGGCGGTGATCAAAACGCACCGCGACTGGTCGACCAAGGTCAAGACCCGCGACCTGAACGACTGGCTGCAACTGGCCATGCAACGCCACCCGCCGCCCTCGATCGGCGGTAAGCGCGTGAAGCCGAAGTACATGGCCCAGACCAAGGCCCGTCCGCCGACCTTCGTGCTGTTCTCCAGCCGCGCCGACCAGATGCCCGATCACTATCGGCGCTATCTGGTGAACAGCCTGCGGGAAAGCTTCGACCTGCCGGGCGTGCCGCTGCGCATCACCATCAAGTCGGGCGCCAATCCCTATGCCGAGCCCGAGCAGGGGCATGTGGTTCGCGGGAAACGCGCCTTCGAGAAGAAGGAAGCCGAGAAGGCGCGCCTGAAGGCCTCGCGCAACACGGTCAAGAAGTCGGCCCAGAGGGCGGCGATCCTGGCCGAAGCGCCGGCGGACGACAGCGCGGCTGCGCCCAGCAAGCCTGTCCCGACCAAGGCCGTTTCCAGCAAGCCCGCTTCTGGCAAGCGCGCTGGGGCCATCAAGGGCGACGCCGCCAAGGGCGAAGCGCCCGTCAAGGCCGATACCGGCAAGGCGGCGGTCAAGTCGGTGAAGCCGCAGGGCCCCAAGGCCCAGAAGAAGGTTTCGACCACCCCGAGCTACAAGGTCGGGACGAAGGCCGCGGGCGGCAAGGCCGGCGGTCCGCGTCGTCCGGTGGCCGGTTCGCGCGTGGTGCGCGGCAACAAGACGCCCGGCGGCAAGCCCAAGGGGCGCTAGTTCAAGGTTGGGAGGAGCCTAGAACTCCTCCCAGTCCTGGCTGACCGCGGCGGCGGCGGAGCCCGAGCCGGGGCGGCCCGAACCAGCATTGAACGACTGGGCGATGCGGCTCTGAGCCGCGGCGACCGGGTTGGACGCCGGTCGCGGGGCCGGAGCAGGGCGGGCGACCGGCTCGGCCTCCTCGGCCCCGATGTCGAACAGCGAGACCAGTTCCGACAGGGCCGAGGCCTCGTTGCGCAGGCTGGCGGCGGCGGCGGTGGCTTCCTCCACCATGGCGGCGTTGCGTTGGGTCACCTGGTCCATCTGGTTGATGGCGGTGTTGACCTGGTTGAGGCCGCCGGCCTGCTCGTGGGCCGACTGGGCGATCTCGGAAATCAGGGTGTCGATCTCGGCGATCCGCCCGACGATGCCGTTCAGCGACTGGCCGGTGTCGCTCACCAGCTTGGCGCCGCGGTCGACCTGGGCGCTGCTGTTGGCGATCAGGGTCTTGATCTCCTTGGCGGCCTCGGCCGAGCGCTGGGCCAGGGCCCGCACTTCCTGGGCGACGACGGCGAAGCCGCGGCCCGCCTCGCCAGCCCGGGCGGCCTCCACGCCGGCGTTCAGCGCCAGCAGATTGGTCTGGAAGGCGATCTCGTCGATCACCCCGATGATCTGGCCGATCTTGCCCGAGCTCTGCTCGATCTCGCCCATCGCCGCGATGGCGTCGCGCATGATCTCGCCCGAGCGGGTCACTTCCTGGCGCGTGGTCGAGGCGGCGGTCGAGGCGGACTTGGCGCCGTCGGCGCTGCGGCGCACGGTGGCGGTGATCTCGTCGAGGGCGGCGGCCGTCTCTTCCAGGCTGGCGGCCTGCTGTTCGGTGCGCTTGGAGAGGTCCTCCGAGGCGATGGTGATCTCGTTGGAGCCGCTGCGCACGCCATTGGCCGAGTTGGCGATGGAGTTCATTGCCTTGCGCATGGCGCCCAGCGCCAGATTGTAGTCGCTCTTGATCGAGGCGAAGCGGCCCTCGAAGGCGGCCGTGATCTCGGCGGTCAGGTCGCCGGCGGCCAGGCGCTTGAGGTTGTCGGCCAGGGTCAGCACCACGGCGCCTTGCTCGGCCTCGGTCTTACGCAGCGTCTCGTTGGCCAGCCGCTCATGCTCGGCCTGGGTGATGTCGGTGCAGAACTTGATGACCTTGCAGGGCTTGCCGTCCGCGTCGAACACGGGGTTGTAGGCGCCCTGGATCCAGATCTCGACGCCGCCCTTGCCCTGGCGCTGGAACTTGCCGGCGAAGAACTCGCCGCGGCCCAGGTTCAGCCAGAACTGCTTGTACTCGTCGCTGCGGGCGAACTCCGGATCGGCGAACATGCTGTGGTGGCGGCCGCGGATCTCTTCCAGCGAATAGCCCACCGTTTTCAGGAAGTTGGTGTTGGCCGTTAGGATCGTGCCGTCGAGTTCGAACTCGATGACCGCCTGCGAGCGATGGATCGCCGCGACGGTGGCCTCGAGCTCGGCGAGGCGCTGGTCGGCGGTGTCGCGACCGCGCTTGAACGACAGGAAAGACATTCGGATCCGAGCTCCGCCGGAGGCAGCGGCGAGTTCCGCCACGACCCAAGGGTGAGCTTTGATCCGTTATCTCCCGCTTAACAACGTTCTTCGAAATCTTGCGTCAGGTGCGTCGGATTGACGCGAACAACAATTTCAACGCCTTAAGTCCCATTGTCGACTTAGTGGCCTATTGCAGATCGTAGACGATCCGGCGAAATCCGCGATTTCTGATATCCTGATTTTACTTGGAATACGTAATCTGCACCTGGGATTGCTTAACAGCCATTCGTTCAGCCGAGACTGGCGGCTTCCTGGCCGCGTTCCTTGAAGCGAATGACGCCTCGCGGAGGCTCGCGCCCAGGGCGAGACAGGTCGACGACGAAGGGCGCGATCTCGGCGGGATCCTGCACGGTGGCCTGATCCTCGCCCGGGAAGGCGAGCGCCCGCATCTTGGTGCGCATGGCGCCCGGGTCGATGCAGAAGGCCCGCACGGCGGTGTTCTCCATCTCGTCGGCATAGCAGTCGACGATGGCCTCCAGCCCGGCCTTGGAAGCGGCGTAGGCGCCCCAGAAGGCCCGGTGGCTCTTGGCGACGCTGCTGGTCAGGAAGATGGCCCGGCCGGCGTCGGAGGCGCGCAGCAGCGGGTCCATGGCCCGGATCAGCCGCCAGTTGGCCGTCAGGTTGGTCGACAGGATCATGTCCCAGCCCTTGGGGTCCAGGTGTCCTACCGGCGTCAGGGCGCCCAGCACGCCGGCGGCGCCGACCAGGATGTCGAGCTTGCCGAAGCGCTGGTGCAGGGCCGCGCCCAGGTGATCCAGGCCGTCGGCCTCGCGCAGGTCCAGCGGGACCAGGGTGGCGTGTTCGCCGGTGGCGGCCAGGATCGCGTCGTCCAGGGCCTCCAGCGCGCCCTGGGTGCGGCCCAGGGCCACGACATGGGCGCCGGCCTGCGCCAGGCCCAGCGCGATGGCGCGGCCGATACCGCGCGTGGCGCCGGTGACGAGGGCGATGCGGCCGGCCAGCGGCGTGTCGGTGGTGGTCATGAACGTTTCCTGCGCCTCTGACGGGCGATATTGAAGGTCTTAGGCCTCGTCGGCGGGCCGCGCGCCGTAGCGCTGCGCCAGCACCGAACAGGCCATCAGCTGGATCTGGTGGAAGATCATCAGCGGCAGCACCAGCACCCCGGCCGTCGCGCCGGGGAACAGGATGCCGGCCATCGGCACGCCGGTGGCCAGGCTCTTCTTGGAGCCGCAGAACACGATGGCCACCTCGTCGGCCTTGGAGAAGCCCAGCGCCCGGGCGCCGAACATCGTGGCCAGCATGACGAGCGTGAGCAGCACGCCGCACACCAGCAGCAGCACGATCAGCTCCAGCGGCGAAACCTTGTGCCAGAGACCCTCGACCACGGCGGCGCTGAAGGCCGAATAGACCACCAGCAGGATCGAGCCGCGATCCACGCGCCCGACCAGGGTCTTGTGCTTCTCGATCCACTTGCCGGCCAGCGGCCGCGCCAACTGGCCGGCCACGAACGGCAGCAGCAGCTGGACGACGATCGACTGGATCGACTCCCAGCCGCCGACATCGCCGTGGGCGTTCATCAAGAGGCCCACCAGCACCGGCGTCAGGAAGATCCCGAACAGGTTCGAGGCCGAGGCCGCGCAGACGGCGGCGGCGACGTTGCCGCGACCGATCGAGGTGAAGGCGATCGAAGACTGCACGGTGGACGGCAGGCAGGCCAGGAACACCATCCCCGCGGCCATGGTCGGCGACAGCACGCCAGCCTTGCTGATCGCCAGTCCCAGGACCGGGAACAGCAGGAAGGTGAAGGCCAGGATCGTCAGGTGCAGCCGCCAGTGGGTGATCCCGGCGACCACGGCCTCGCGCGACAGCTTGGCGCCGTGCAGGAAGAACAGCAGCGCGATGGCGACCTTCACCACCCAGCCGGTGATCTCGGCCGCCTGGCCCCGCACCGGCAGGAACGAGGCCAGCACCACCATGCTGAACAGCGCGATGATGTAGGCGTCGATCTTCAGCTTGGAGAGGACGGCGGAGACGGGATTGGCCAAGGGGCGACTCTCACAAAGGTCGTCGCCCGGCGTTGGCGGGCGACCCGAGCGGCCGGAAGATCAAAGCGGATTGGCCGTATACCGGGTTAGCGCAGCTTGGGTCCTTCGAACAAGCCGAAGGACCCGAAAGGCTGGCGTCAGGCGCTGAGCAGCGACAGCTGCTTTTCGACCTGGTCGTTGCGGCCCTCGGCGATCTCGCGATCGGTCAGGCGCGTGGGGTAGTCGCCGGTGAAGTAGTGGTCGGTGAACTGCGGGGCGGCCGGATCGCGCGGGGCGCAGTCCAGGGCCTCGTACAGGCCTTCGACCGACAGGAAGCCCAGGCTGTCCACTTCCAGGAACTTGGCCATCTCTTCCAGCGATTTGGTCGCCGCCAGCAACTGTTCGCGCTCGGGCATGTCGATGCCGTAGAAGTCGGGCCACTTGATCGGCGGGCTGGCCGAGCGCAGGTGCACTTCCTTGGCGCCGGCCTCGCGGACCATGCGGACGATCTTCAGCGAGGTGGTGCCGCGCACGATCGAGTCGTCGATCAGGATGACGCGCTTGCCTTCCAGCACGGCGCGGTTGGGGCTGTGCTTCATGCGCACGCCCAGTTCGCGCACGCCCTGGGTCGGCTGGATGAAGGTGCGGCCCACATAGTGGTTGCGGATGATGCCCAGGTCGAAGGGCAGGCCGCTCTCGGCCGCGTAGCCGATCGCCGCCGGCACGCCGCTGTCGGGCACCGGCACCACGACGTCGGCCTCGACGCCGGTCTCGATGGCCAGGCGGCGGCCCATGCGCTTGCGCACTTCATAGACCGAGCGGCCGTTCACGACGCTGTCGGGACGGGCGAAGTAGACATATTCGAACACGCAGGGGCGGGCGGCCGGGGCCGCGAACGGCCGCAGCGACTTCACGCCGGTGTCGCTGATCACCACCATCTCGCCGTGCTCGACGTCGCGCACGAAGCGGGCGCCGATCATGTCGAGGGCGCAGGTTTCCGAGGCCAGGACGGGCTTGCCGTCCAGGTCGCCCAGCACCAGCGGGCGGATGCCCAGCGGGTCGCGCACGCCGATCATCTTCTTGTTGGTGATGGCCACCAGGGCGTAGCCGCCTTCGATCTGGCCGATGGCGTCGATGAAGCGATCGACGATGCGGGCCTTACGCGAACGGGCGATCAGGTGAAGGATCACCTCGCTGTCCGAGGTCGACTGGAAGATCGCGCCTTCCTGCACCAGGCGCTCGCGCAGGGTCAGGAAGTTGGTCAGGTTGCCGTTGTGGGCCAGGGCCAGGCCGCCCGTCTCCAGGTCGGCGAACATCGGCTGGACGTTGCGGATGCCGCTGCCGCCGGCCGTGGAGTAGCGGGTGTGGCCGATGGCCATGTGGCCCGGCAGGCGCTGGACGAGGTCGGCGCCGGTGAAGGCGTCGCCCACGTGGCCCATGTGTCGTTCGGTGTGGAAGCGCTGGCCGTCGAAGGCGGCGATGCCGCAGGCCTCTTGCCCCCGGTGCTGCAGGGCGTGCAGGCCCAGCGCCGCGATGGCCGAGGCGTCCCGCGCGCCGAACACGCCGAACACGCCGCACTCCAGGCGCAGGGTGTCATCCTCGGGATCACGCCAGGGCATGGACGAGAAGCGGTCGGTCGACTGGCCGAAAGACGTCATCGCGATTTCTCCACCAGATCGTCGGACTTTCGACGCTGGTCCTTATCATAGCCTTCTTCGCCACGGTCGGCGTCGGACGGTTTGTCGCTGGCGCCGTCGCGGACCGCGTCCTCGATGGCGGGGGCCAGCTTGCCGGCAAGTCCGGCGCCCTTTGGGGCGAACACCTTCAGCACCCGGGCGCTGGCGTTGGACAGCGGATA
The DNA here is from genome assembly GCF_057586355.1 of Caulobacter sp. SRI_008. NCBI lineage: Bacteria > Pseudomonadati > Pseudomonadota > Alphaproteobacteria > Caulobacterales > Caulobacteraceae > Caulobacter > Caulobacter sp. SRI_008. The sequence continues at coordinate 86,429 of NZ_JBYCZS010000005.1, read as the reverse complement.
GAAGATCGAGTCCGACACCCAGGCCGGCACGCGGTCGCGCGGCGTGGCCATGTGGAACACGAGGTTGAAGACGCCCAGAACGACGAGGGCGCGCAGCAGGCCAAAGCCCAGGCCCACCAGGCGATCCAGCATGCCCAGCGCGCCGTCGGCGTGCAGGGTCTTGGTCAGTTGGCCGCCGATGAAGCGCAAGGTCACGAAGGCGACGACGAAGGTGACCAGGATCGCGGCGGCCGTGGCCGCCCAGTCCGGGTCCATCAATTCGCGGAAGAGGGGGCCGGTCAGGCGCAGGCCCAGCAGGGCGATGACAGCGGCGACGATGAACGACAGCGCCGAGGTCAGCTCGCGCGAGGCGCCGCGAAAAAAACCCACGGCGCCGGAAACCAGCAGGATCAGTCCGGCGATGATGTCGAACGGCGTCACGCGTGCGAGCTCCAGATGTCGTTCTCGATTCTACGGACCGCGTCGGCCAGTCGCGCCGCGCCGGCCACCGGCAGGGCGCCGCCGCCTTCGGGCAGGCCCGACAGCGGTCCCAGCGCGCGGCCGAACCCCAGCTTGGCGGCTTCCTTCAAACGCGACTCCATTCGGCTCACGGGCCGGATCTCGCCGGAGAGGCTGACCTCGCCGAACACCACGCAGTCCTGCGGCAGGGCGACATCCATGGCCGAAGAGGCCAGAGCGGCCGCCGCCGCGAGGTCGGCGGCGGGTTCGGTGATCCTCAGCCCGCCGGCGACGTTCAGATAGACGTCCTTGTCGCCAAAACCAAGGCCGCACCGCGATTCAAGCACGGCGAGCACCATGGCCAGGCGTCCGGAATCCCATCCGACCACGGCGCGTCTGGGCGTTCCGTAGGCGGACGGGGCCACCAGGGCCTGGAATTCCACCAGAACCGGGCGCGAGCCCTCGATGCCGGCGAACACCGCCGCCCCGGCCGCGCGCTCGCCGCCTTCGTTGAGGAACAGGGCCGAGGGGTTCTTCACTTCGCGCAGGCCGATGTCGCCCATCTCGAAGACGCCGATCTCGTCGGTGGCCCCGAAACGGTTCTTGGCCCCGCGCAGGATGCGGAACGGATAGCCGCGCTCGCCCTCGAAGCTCAGCACGGCGTCGACCAGGTGCTCGACCACGCGCGGGCCGGCGATCTGGCCGTCCTTGGTGACGTGGCCGACCAGCAGGATCGCCACGCCCTGTTTCTTGGCCAGGCGCACCAGTTCGGTGGCGCATGCCCGCACCTGGGTGACCGTGCCGGGGCCGGCCTCGTGGGCGTCGCTCCACATGGTCTGGATCGAGTCGATGACCACCAGGTCGAACTTGTCGCGCTTCAGCCCGTCTAGGATGTCGCGCAGGCTGCTCTCGGCCGCCAGCTTCACCGGCGCGCCGGCCAGGCCCATGCGGTCGGCGCGGCCGCGGATCTGCTCCACGGCCTCCTCGCCCGAGATGTAGGCGCAGGACACGCCGCGGCTCGAGGCGTTGGCGCAGACCTGCAGCAGCAGAGTCGATTTGCCCACGCCCGGGTCGCCGCCGATCAGGATCGCCGAGCCCGGCACCACGCCGCCGCCGCAGACCCGGTCGAACTCGTCGACGCCGGTCAGGATGCGGGGCGGGGCGGGGGTGTCGCTTTCGAGACCCGTGAACTGGAGGCCGCGGTTGCGCGTGGCCTTGGTGGCCGACAGGCTGCCGGGCGCGCGGACGCCGACCTCCTCGACGAGGGTGTTCCAGCTCTGGCAGGCGGGGCATTGCCCGGCCCACTTGGTCTGGACCGCCCCGCAGGACTGGCAGGCGTAGACGGCGCCGTCGCGGGCCATGGGGTCTTCCTGATTCTCGAATGGGTGGAGACTACAGGCTGGAGCGTCCCTGCGCCAAAGCCGGACGCAGCTGCATCGGCCCAGCCTGTCGCCGAACCTTGTTCCCGTTTTGCGCGCGTTGCGTATAGATAGACACCGGGGGGCGCAGACTCAGGATCTTTCTGGAGGCGCCTAAATGTCCGTGGTCGAACCCGGAGTTGTTTCGTCCGATCTCGTAAGCCGCGTGAAGCGGCTTCTACTTTCTCCATCCGCCGAGTGGGAGCGGATCGACCCGGAACCCGCCACCATCAAGGGGCTCTACGTCGGATACGTCTGCATCCTGGCGGCTATTCCGGCGATCGCGGGCCTGGTGGGCAGCCTGGTCTTCGGCAATGGGATCCCCGGCCTGGCCGTCATCAAGCCCGCGCCGATCCCGGCCATCATCGGCACGGTCGTGGCCTATGGCCTGTCGCTGCTGTCGGTGTTCCTGCTGGCGCTGATCATCGACGCCCTGGCGCCGTCCTTCGATGGCCAGAAGAACAGGCTCCAGGCCTTCAAGGTCGCCGCCTATTCCAACACCGCGGGCTGGGTGGCCGGGATTTTCAGCATCTTCCCGGCGCTGGGGATCATCGGCGGCCTGCTGGGCCTCTACGGTCTCTATCTGCTCTATACCGGCCTGCCGCGGCTGATGAAGTCATCCAAGGAGAAGTCACTCGGCTACACCGCCGTGACGGTGATCTGCGCCATCGCGCTGTTCTTCGCCGTGGCCCTGGTCACCAGCACGATCGCGGGCGCGCTCGCGCTCGGCAGCTATGCGGCCAGTTCCAAGGTCTCCGGCGACGGCGGCTCGCTGACGGTCGGCGGCAACACGGTCGATCTCGGCAAGATGCAGGCCGCCTCCAAGCAGCTGGAAGCCGCCGCCGCCTCGGCCGAAGCCGGCAAGGGCAAGCCGCTGACCTCGACCGACGTGCTCAAGGGCTTCCTGCCGGCCTCGTCGGGCGGTTTCGCGCGCACCACGCTCGAGGCCCACTCGGCCGGCGCCGACGGCGCGGGCATGGCCTCGGCCCAGGGCGACTACGAGAAGGACGGCCGCCGCTTCAGCCTGGCCGTCACCGATCTGGGTGCGCTGGCGGGGCTGACGGCCATGGCCTCGGCCATGAACGCCCAGACCTCGACCGAAACCGCCACCGGCTACGAGAAGACCAGCACCGCTGGCGGCCGCCTGGTCTCTGAAAAGTGGGACCGCGAGGCCAAGTCCGGCAGCTACAGCATCGTCGTGGGCAACCGCTTCACGATCGAGGCCAATGGCGAGGCCGACAGCGTCGACGACCTCAAGAAGGCCGTGGCCTCGGTCGATGCGGGCCGGCTCGAAGGCCTGGCGAAGTAAGGGAAAAGGGCGGGGCCTCAGGCCTCGCCCAGCACCACCCGGCGCGCGCGGCCGGCCAGACGCACCAGCAGCTCGTAGCTGGTCGTGCCCGCCGCGGCGGCCGCGTCGTCCACCGGCAGGTTGGGGCCGAACAGCTCCACCATCGCGCCGGGGCGGGCGGCGTCGCAGTCGGTGATCTCCACCGCGATCAGGTCCATCGACACGCGACCCAGGATCCGTCGGCGCGCGCCGTCGAACCACACATGACCGGCGGGGCTGGTCGAGCGCAGCACGCCGTCGGCATAGCCGCAGGCCAGGATCGCCACGCGGGTGGTCTCGGTCGCGGTGAAAGCCGCGCCATAGCCGATCGACTCGCCGCGCGGCACCACCCGCACCTGCAGGATCGGCGCTTCGAGCGTCGCCACGGCCTTGATCCGGTCGTCGGCCACGTCGCGCGGCCCGCCGCCATAGAGGCTGATCCCCGGCCGGCACTGGTCGAAGCGATACGCCTCGCCCAGGAAGATCCCGGCCGAATTGGCCAGGCTCCGGCGGGCGTTGGGAAACAGGGCGGCCGCGTCGGTGAAGCGGGTCAGCTGGCGGCCGTTGAGCGGATGCTCCGGCTCGCCGCCGCAGGCCAGGTGGCTGATCACCAGCGACACGTTCAGATGCTTGAGGCGATCCATCGAGGCCGTCAGCACCGCGGCCTCCTCGTGGCGCAGGCCCAGGCGGTTCATGCCGGTGTCGATGTGGATCGCCGCTTCCAGCGTTTCCTTGCCGGCCTGGCTGTTCCAGGCCTCGACCTGCGGCAGGCTGTTGAGCACGGGGATCAAGCCGGCCTGCACCAGCGTCGGCCCAGAGCCCGGCGTCGCCCCGTCCAGCACGTGGATCGCCGCCTCGCGCTCGCCCAGGGCCTTGCGCAGGGCCACGCCTTCCGAAAGCCGCGCGACATAGAAGGCCCGCGCCCCTTCGTCCCACAGACGGCGGGCGACCAGGCCCGCGCCCAGGCCGTAGCCGTCGGCCTTCACCGCCGGCGCGAGCTCGGTCCCGCCGGCCTGCGCCTTGAGGGTCGCGTAGTTGGCCGCGAGGGCGTCCAGGTCGAGGGTCAGGCGAGCTTCGGTCACGGCTGCGGAGGTAGCCGACCCGCGTCGCCAAGGCCAGTGCAGATCCTGTGGAGATGCGTCCCGGCGCGCCCGGATCACCGGGTGGCCAGGAACTGCGTCACCAGGGCCTCGACGCCGCTGGCGACGATCTGCACGCCGATGCACATCAGCAGGAACGCCATCAGCCGCGACATCACCCGCGCGCCGTTGACGCCCAGCAGGGCCAGAACCCGGTCCGAGGCGCGGTAGAACGCCCAGACCATCAGGGCGATGACGGCGACGGCCAGGCTGGCGCCCAGGAAGAACGGCGCGACCGAATGGCCCTCGGCTGGGCGCTGGGAGGAGAGGGCGATGGCCACCGAGATCGCGCCCGGTCCCGTCGTGAACGGCATGGTCAGCGGGAAGAAGGCCATGTCCTCGGCCCGGCCCTTGGCGGGCGAGGCTGCCTGGTCGGCCTTGCGCTCTTCGTGCTCTTCCGGGGTCATCAGGAGCGCCCAGGCGCGGATCGCCACGACGAGGCCGCCGGCCACCCGCAGCGCCCCCAGGCTGACCCCGAAGAAGTTCAGCACGTAGCCGCCCAGCAGCAGCGAGCCCAGCAGGATGCAGAAGGCGTAGAGCGCGATGGTCGGCGCCAGGCGCCGGCGCGTCTCGGCCGGATGGTCGGCCAGCATCTGGTGGAAGATCAGCGCCGCCCCGACAGGATTGACGATCGAGAACAGGGCCGGGAAGGCCAGCAGGAACGCCCCGACGAAGGTCGTGACGGGCAGGGGGCTGAAGTCCATCGAGCGAGGCCTCTTCCTGAATCGCGCGCCGAGCCTCGCCCGGCGCGCGTCCGGAAGGAAACGCTATTCGTCGCTGCCCGACCGCATCTGGTGGAAATAGTGGTCGCGCGACAGGTTGCCGAAGCGAGTGGTGTCGCTGTTGAACGACAGGCGCACCGTGCCGATGGGACCGTGACGCTGCTTGGCGATGATCACCTCGGCCAAGCCTTGCAGCTTGTCCATCTCTTCCTGCCAGGTCAGGTGTTCGGGCGTGCCCTCGCGCGGCTCGGCCCGGCCGACATAGTAGCTTTCGCGGAACACGAACCAGACCATGTCGGCGTCCTGCTCGATCGAGCCGGATTCACGAAGGTCCGACAGCTGCGGCCGCTTGTCCTCGCGGCTTTCGACCTGACGCGACAGCTGTGACAGGGCGATGACCGGACAGGCCAGTTCCTTGGCCAGGGCCTTGAGGCCCATGGTGATCTGCGAGACTTCCTGCACGCGGCTGGCGTTGGACCCCAGGTCCGAGCCGGTGACCAGCTGGAGATAGTCGACGACGACGAGGTCGAGGCCGACCTGGCGCTTCAGGCGTCGCGCCCGGGCGGTCAGCTTGGCGATGGAGATACCACCGGTGGCGTCGATATAGAGCGGCGCTTCCTGCAGCTCCATGGCCGCGTCGCGCACCCGGCCGAACTCCGAAGCGTCGATCTCGCCCTTGCGGAGCTTGTCGCCCGACACGCCCGAGGCGTCGGCCAGCATACGCAGGGCCAGCTGCTCGGCGCTCATTTCCAGCGAGTAGAAGGCCACCACCCCGCCGCTGACGGTCTTGCGGCTGCCGTCCGGCTGGGGCTCCCAGGCGTATTTCTTGGCGACGTTGAAGGCGATGTTGGTCGCCAGCGCGGTCTTGCCCATCGACGGGCGGCCGGCCAGCACGATCAAGTCGGAAGGGTGCAGACCGCCGATCTTCTGGTCGAGGTCGATCAGGTCCGAGGCCAGGCCCGACATGCCGCCGTCGCGCTGGAAGGCCTCGGCGGTCATCTCGACGGCGCCGCGCAGGGCGTCGCCGAAGCTGACGAAGCCGGAGCTGGCCGTGCCGCTTTCGGCCAGGGTGTAGAGCTGCTGTTCGGCGGACTCGATCTGGTCGCGGGCCGGGCGCTTCTCGTCGCCATGGCCGTGGGCGGCCGCGGCGATCTCGCCGCCGATGCGGATCAGGTCGCGGCGCAGGGCCAGGTCGAACACCGCCCGGGCGTAGTCGCCGACATTGGCGGCCGGCGGGGCGCGGTCCACCAGGTCGGCCAGGTAGCGGATGCCGCCCAGCTCCTGGAACGCCGTGTCGTGCTTGAACTCGTCGGCCAGCAGGATCGGCTCGGCCAGCTGGCCCTTGCGGATGTGCGTCTCGATCGAGCTGAACAGCCGCTGGTGGAAGGGCTCGTAGAAGTGGCGCCCCTGCAGGCTGTCGGTCAGCCGCTCATAGGCCGAGTTGTCGTACAGCAGCACGCCCAGCAGCGCCTGCTCGGCTTCCAGGTTGTGCGGGGCGACAGCGATAGTGGGGGCGTCCTGCGCCGGAGGGCGCAGATCGAGGGCAGGGACCAGAGACATCGCCATAAGTTAACGCGAACGCCGTCTGGATGCCCGCGTCGAGCGTGGTCAACGGCGAAGATGAACGGGGACAGTTCTGTGCATAACTTTCGCTTACGACAGAAGGGGACGTGGCGTTCCCGCTACGTCCCCCTCGCGCCTTACGTCAGGTCAGGTTTCACCAGTTGTAGCTGACCCGGGTGTAGAGGAACCGGCCGTTGAAGCCGAACGGCGAGTAGTTGGGGAAACCGACCACGCCGCTGGTGCTGTTGACGGCCGCCGGGGTGCGGTTGGGATACTCGTCGAACAGGTTGTTGGCGCCGACGGCCCAGGTCAGGTTCTCGCCGAAGGCGCGGCGGGCTTCCAGGTCGATCACCGCCTTGCGGCCGGTCCAGTAGTCGAGCGAGGCCGTGGCGTTTGGCTGCAGCACGGTGCCGTAACCGGTCAGCTTCAAGGTCGCGCCCCAGGGGCCGTTGCTCCAGTCACCGCTGGCGACGAACTTGGTGCGCGGCGTGCCCCGCTCGAAGGTCAGGACGTTGACCCGACCGAACAGGGTCGGCGGGACCGGCAGCGACGACAGGGTGTTGGTCGTCGGCAGGCGGGTGACCTCGGTCTCGTTGTAGTTGCCCGCCAGGGTCAGGTCGAAGCGACCGGCTTCTTCGGCGTCCAGGCGGTAGCGCACCACCACGTCGACGCCCTTGGTGGTGGTGTCGACGCCGTTGATGAAGAACCGCGCGGTGGTCACGCCGTAGGGCTGGAGCAGGGTGTAGATCGCCTGCTGGGTCGCCGTGCCGGTGGCGCTGCCCTGGATGTTCTCCGAAAGCACGATGCGGTTGTCGATATCGATCTGGTAGGCGTCGACCGTCACTTCCAGCGGGCCGCGGCGATAGACCAGGCCCAGCGAGTAGTTGGTGCTCTCTTCAGGCTCCAGGGCCTTGGCGCCCAGCACCTGCGACACGGCGCTGGTGGCCGGGAAGGTGCCGACTTCGGTCGCCGCGCCGCTGATGATGTTGGTCGAGGTGGCGGTGAAGTACTGCTGCTGCAGGGCCGGAGCGCGGAAGCCGGTCGACACCGCGCCGCGCAGGGCGAAGCTGTCGGTGAAGTCGTAGCGCGCGGCGATCTTGCCGGTCGTGGTCGAGCCGAAGTCGGAATAGTCCTCGAAGCGGGCGGCGACGTCGATGTCCAGCTTGTCGGTGATCTGGCTGTCGAGGTCGATATAGAGGCTGTAGTTGTCGCGGGTGACGTCGACCTCGTTGCTCGGGCGGAAGCCCGGGAAGCCCTGCGCGCCGGCGGCCAGGTTGTTGTAGCCGCCATTGGCCCACGAGGCGGTCTCACCGGCCACGATCTCATAGCCTTCCTTGCGGTACTCCGCGCCGAACGCCAGGGTCGAGGGCTGGGCGAAGGCGGCGATCTCCAGCGGACGGGTGATGTCCAGCGAGGCCACCGTCTGCCGGTACTTCATCGAGCCGGCGTAGAACGAGGTCGGCGAGGTCGGGCCGTACGAGGCGTTCAGGCTGTCCTTCACGCCATAGTCGATGTCGTTCTCGCCGTAGGTGACGCTGGCGTCGATCGTGTAGGCGCCCAGCTCGCCCTTGGTGCCGAAGGCGAAGTTGTAGTCGTCGATGTCGGTGGTGATCTTCGGCAGGAAGCCGTTCGGATAGATCGAGGCGATGTTATTGGCGTTGTTGGCCAGGCGCGGGAAGGCCGCGCTCTCGCCCTCGCGCTTCTGGTAGCCGGCCCAGCCGTAGAGGCTCCAGGTCTCGTTCAGCGGCAGGCCGGCGTTGGCGAAGATCGACTTGCTCTCGACCTCGGCGTCGCCGTAGCGGCCGGTCACGACGCCCGGGCTGAAGGCCGACGAGACGTCGCTGCGGTTGGTCGGGTTGCGCTTGGACCAGTCGCCGGTGAGCGTCAAAAAGCCGTCGTTGGGCAGGGTGAAGCCCTGCCAGATCGAGGCGGTGTAGGTGACGCCGTCATGGGCCTTGCGGCCGTCGGTGTCGCGGGCGGTCTTCACCTCGGTGTCGTAGAGGCCGTAGCTGGCCGTGGCGCCGCCGCCGGTGCGGGCTTCGCGCAGGCGCAGGTTGACGACGCCGGCGATGGCGTCCGAGCCGTACTGGGCGGCGGCGCCTTCACGCAGGATCTCGACGCGGTCGAGGGCGGCGGTCGGAATGGTGTTGAGGTCGAAGGCGGCCGAGCCGCGGCCGACCGCGCCGTTGATGTTGACCAGGGCGGCGGCGTGGCCGCGCTTGCCGTTCAGCAGCACCAGGGTCTGGTCGGGGGCAAGGCCCCGCAGGGTGGCCGGACGCACCGAGTCGGTGCCGTCCACGGCCGACGGGCGCGGGAAGTTCAGCGACGGCGCCAGGGTCGACAGCGCCTGGGCCAGTTCGGTCGAGCCCTGGCGGGTCAGGGCCTTGCTGTCGACCACGTCGACCGGCGAGACCGTGTCGAGGCGCGAGCGGCCGGCGGTGCGGGTGCCGGTGACGACCAGTTCCTCGACCGTGGTCTGGTCGTCGGGCGCGGTCTGGGCGTGGGCCGAGAAGGCCAGGGCGGACGCCGACGCGGCGGCGAGCAGAAGCAGTTTGGAACGCATGAGATAACCCCTCTCGAACTCTGTCGGGCGGGGTCGCATGGATGCGGCTCTTGTATCCGACAGGTGGATAGACGGACACGAACTTGGTTGACCGGGGCGCAGCTTACAATCTGAGCAATTCTAGCCGTTGGCGCAGAAAAAAACGGCGCGGATTGCTCCGCGCCGTTTTCATCAGTCTGCGAATGACCTGACGGATCAGGCTTCGTAGTGGTCGCCTTCGTGCGAACCGGCGCCACCTTCCAGCATGTCCTGGGCGGCTTCGGCGTCGGCAGCGCGATCTTCTTCGAATTGCGAGGCGATGACGTTTTCGCCGCGCGCTTGGCGATCGGCTTCGTCTTGGCTGCGCGCGATGTTGAGGGTGACCGTGACGGTCACATCGGCGTGCAGCTTCACCTTCACTTCGTGGACGCCCAGCGTCTTGATCGGCTTATCCAGCACGATCATCGAGCGGTCGACCTTGCCGCCTTCGGCCTTGATGGCGTCGGCGACGTCGCGGCCCGCGACCGAACCGTACAGCTGGCCGCTTTCGCCAGCTTGACGGATCAGGACGTACTGCGTGCCGTCCAGCGACTCACCGGACTTGCCGGCGGCTTCGCGGTTGCGGACGTTGCGGGCTTCGATCTCGGCGCGTTGCGCTTCGAAAGCCTTCAGGTTGTTCGAGTTGGCGCGGAGAGCCTTCTGGCGCGGCAGCAGGAAGTTACGGGCGTAGCCGTCCTTCACCGTCACCACGTCGCCCAGGACGCCCTTGCCTTCGACTCGTTCGAGCAGGATCACTTTCATCGTGGCGTCTCCCTTACTTCACGACGTAGGGGAGCAGAGCCAGGAAGCGGGCGCGCTTGATGGCCTTGGCCAGTTCGCGTTGCTTCTTGGCCGACACCGCGGTGATGCGCGACGGCACGATCTTGCCGCGTTCGGAAACGTAACGCTGCAGCAGCTTCACGTCCTTGTAGTCGATCTTCGGCGCGTTGGCGCCCGAGAACGGGCAAACCTTGCGGCGACGGAAGAACGGGCGGCGGGCGCCGCCAGCGGCGGCGGCCGGAGCCGCGGCTTCGGGAGCAGTCGTATCGGTCATGATCTATTTCTCCCTTACGCTTGCGGGGCGAAGTCTTCGCGCGGACGCTCAGAACGCTCAGGGCGGTCCGAACGCTCGGGGCGATCGCTGCGCTCACGGTCGCGACGGGCCAGAACCGGCGACAGTTCCAGGTCCAGCTCTTCCACGCGGATGGTCAGGAAACGCAGCACGTCTTCGTTGATCGACAGCTGGCGCTCCAGTTCCTTCACCGCCGGCGCCGGGGCGTCGATGGCGAGCAGGGAGTAGTGGCCCTTGCGGTTCTTCTTGATGCGATAGGTGAGGTTACGCAGACCCCAGTATTCGATCTTGGCGATGTGACCACCACCTTCTTCGATCAGGGTCTTGATTTGCTCGTTGAGAGCTTCGGCCTGTTGCGGCGAAATGTCCTGCCGCGCGATGACCACGTGTTCGTAGAACGACATGTTTTCCTTCTTCCGTTGAGGAAGGCGGCGTGGTCGGCGACGGAAGTCCGACGGCCACGATGGATCCTGTGCGACGAGCGGGAAAATCCCGGCCCAATGAAGGGTTCGCGCAAGACCGCCTTCCGTGAGAGCGCGCGCTATTACAGGAAACAGGGCCAGGAGGCAAGGCGAGGATCGGGTTGGTGGTGCACCAGTTTGAGATAGGCCGTTGAATTAAGCGCCTACTCGGCGCGCGGTGTGGCTAGGCGAAACCAAGGAGGTCGCCATGCACCACCGAACCGACATCATCCACCTGAGCCGGGGCGCGCAGCAACTTTCGATCGGCTGTGAATTCGGGAACGGCGCGGCGCGCTACATCGGCTCTATAGACGGGAACCGCTGGGTGCTCGAATTGCCGTGATGGCGTGGGAAAGAAGGGCGGCGGTGGATCAGCCGCTGGAACCTGGACCCCGTTTTATCGCCTCGAAGATGCCCAGGCCGCTGCGGAGGAGATGGAGCCGGGGAGCGCGTCGGTTTGCTCGATGTGCCTGGGGGAGTACCGGAATCTGGGTGGTGGACGATGAGACCGGCAACGTCATCCCAGATGCGTCTCGCCTAATCGAGTTGAATAAGCTTAGCTGCAACGAGGAGGCGACCGATGGTCCAGGCAGACCCGTTGACGTGGTTGCCTTGGGCGGAGGCGAACCAAGGCACGCTGTCGCTGCTGCCAGGTCACGACTAACTGGAGGGCATTTCCAGCATGACTTCTAATGGCGACCCTAAGCGTGATGGAAGTGACGAGCTTGAGGCTCGATTAGCGAAGGACAGGAGCGATCTCCGCAAACTGCTAGGAATGGCCGCCTTCCTTGTCGTTGCGATGTCCCTTCTCTTTGGGGCGTCGGACATGATCAAAATCATGAACGGCCAAGAGGTGTCCCGCAATGCTGCCAGCAATTGCCGCACCGATAGCCACACAGATCGCTGCGAAAGTAGAGTGAATAGCGCCCGGAGCATCACGACCGCTGAGGACGCAGTCCGCATAGGCCTCTGGCAAACGGTTCTGAATGTAGCGGGCATTACAGGACTTGCCGCCACGATCATTTATGCGCGGCGAGCGTGGCTCGCTGCTCGCGATAGTGCCGATGCGGACAACAAAACGCTCCAAGCCACTCGTGAAGCTCTGAAGCAATCCGAACGTGTGTCTCAAGCTGAACTGCGACCGTGGGTAAACATATCCATCAAGACCGTTAAGGTTCTGATCGCGGACCACGAAAGCGGATATGCCAACATCCAGTTTGAGCTTTCCAACGTCGGAAACAGCCCAGCTACTGGCGTGGCGATCAACGGCGAAGGCGTGACCCATGACGAGCCTTACGCTCTTAGCGTTGCCGATAGACTGATCCGAGAGGACCGCGACGCCAAAATCGAACACGGAGGAATGCCGACCATCGGCATCTCGATCTTCCCTGGCGAGACGGCGCCCTTGGGTCGTGCCTACGAGGTCCATAAGCGCGGGCACATGGCGCTTGTCGCCGGGTACGTGGAGTATCTTTCCGACATCACCGGGCAGGTCCATTACACGCCGTGGGCTTACGAAATCCGATACTTCGGACCCCAGGGGGATGAGGTTGAGGCCGAAGCCATCAAGTTTTTTCTGACCACCAGCCCCACCTAGCGCCAGCAGCACCCCAAGCACCGACACCCCAAGCACCGACACCCCAATCACGCCCCACCGCCGATCTCGGTGTACGTGCTTGCTATGTCACACCGAGAAGACACGTTGAGGAAGTGGGCTTCCTTTCGGTTTTCTAACTCCCGACTTGAAACTGGTGCACCTCCACCGGGTCCAGGCCCGGTGGAGGCCCGGTGGAGGCCCGGTGGAGGCCCAATGGAAGCCCCGTGGAGGCCTTATACTATGGCGCCCGAAATGCGTGCGCGGCGGCGCGGGTCTGTGTCCTTCCGAAACCTTCGTGTCGATTTCGACCTCGAAACAGGCTTTCGTTGCGGAAGTCAGCTTGCCGTTAACACCTTCGGTGGCTAGGGAAGAGGCATGCGGGGCAGCATTCTCAAGAGCCTGATCGTCGGCGGCGCTTTTGCGCTCATGATGTCGGCCGCCCCGACCTTCGCCCAGACCCTGCTGAAGAAGCCCGACCTGTCGGTGTCTTCCAACGACGGCCGCTTCACGGGCTATTCGGCCGCCCTGCCGATGGACCTGTCGACCGACGCCGAGCGCGTCGACTTCACGGCCAAGGTGGCGGGCAATATCGAGCAGCCCACCTACGACGTGAACCTGAACCTGACGGCCAAGGCCGAGCAGGGCCCCAGCCCGCACGCCATGGCCCTGGGCGCCTCGCTCAACAAGCGCGAGGCCGGCTTCCGCTCGTCGATGTCGCGCCTGTTCGGTTTCGGCGACCTGCCCAAGTCGAACTATGTCAGCCTGTCGGTCGACATGAACGCCACGCGCTCGATGATCGTGCCGGCCGCCATCCCGCTGGCCCGCGCCAACCTGCGCTCGGCCCTGACGCTGGACGGCCGCCAGGTCGTCGCCATCGGCTTCGGCGGCGGCACCATGGGCGACGAGGGCGTCGACTTCAGCCTGATCCGTCCGTTCGACATCCCGGCCGAGTTCTCGGTCAGCGTCCGCGCCGAGGACGAACGCGTCCAGGACGGCCGCTTCATGGTCAAGCTGGTCAAGGCCAACTGGTAGCCTCCGGCGCAGCCGCGCCGCTTTCCTGACAATCCGTCGCCGCCGACCCGCGCCGCTGTCCGACCATCGGGCGCCGCGCAGGGCGGGTTTGCGCGCAGGCTCGCGTCTTTCCCTCCTGACCGCTCCACCAGAGGGGGAGCGGAAATGCGAAAATCGGTTCTATGCGGCGCGGCCGCCATCGGCGCCATCCTGGCCGGGGTCACGCCGGCCTTGGCTCAGGAAAACCCGACCACGGTCGAGGACCTGGTCGTCACCGCCCAGCGGCGCGAGCAGAAGCTGCAGGACGCGCCCGTCGCCGTCAGCGCTTTCGGGGCCAAGGCGCTGGACCAGCTGCAGATCACCAAGGTCGAGACCCTGGGCGCGGCCGTGCCCAGCCTCTACGTCTCGCAGATCAGCGCTTCGCCCTCGACCATCCAGGTCGCCCTGCGCGGGGCGCTGGACCAGACCGGCGGCATGATCACCTCCGAGCCGCCCGTCGGCATCTATGTCGACGACGTCTACCAGGCCCGCCTGTCGGTCGCGAACCTCGACCTGGCCGACGTCACCCGGGTGGAGGTGCTGCGCGGGCCGCAGGGCACGCTCTATGGCCGCAACTCGATGACCGGCGCGCTGAAATACGTGACCCGCCAGCCCGGCGACGCGGCCGGCGGCGCGCTGGAGGCCTCGTGGGGCGACTACGGCCTGCAGCGCTACAAGGCCAGCGCCGGCGGGGCGATCACCGACCATGTCGGCGCCACGGTCTCGGCCCTGTTCTCCGAACGCGATGGCTGGCAGGAGAACACCGCCCTCAACAAGAAGGTCGGCGCCCGCCGCGACGCCGGGGTCCGCCTGGCGCTGGGCCTCGTCGACACCGGCCCGTTCAGCGCGACGGTCTCGGCCGCCTACGCCCGCACCGACACCGACGGCCAGCACTTCTCGCCGCTCGACCCGGTCACGCTGAAGCCCCTGGCCGGCGGCGACTTCGGCTCGACCCGCTCGCCGCTCAACACCGACACCAAGACCGAGCAGAAGAGCCTGGCCCTCCACCTCGGCTACGACCTCGGCGCCGTGCAGCTGAAGTCGATCACCGCCTATCAGCGCCTCGACGACCGCTGGACGCTCGACTTCTCGGGCGGCCTTGTGGCCGGCGCCGGCCTCGTCGCCGGCTTCCTGCGCGGCAGCCAGACCGAGCAGGAGCAGTCCAGCCAGGAGTTCCAGGCCCTGGGCGAGTCCTTCGACGGCCGCCTGCAATGGATCGGCGGCCTGTTCTGGTTCAAGGAGACCGGAAGCCAGGTGCTGTCCGACACCATCGGCGCGGGCATCTACGGGTCCTACGCCGTGCCGCTGCTGCCGACGACCATCCACGCCACCTCGGAAAGCGTCGCCGCCTACGGCCAGCTGGAATGGCGCTTCACCGACCGCCTGAAGGGCTCGGCCGGCCTGCGCTGGACCAAGGACGAAAAGACCATCGCCGGCGCGATCCAGAACGGCCTGGCCGCCTATCCGGCCAGCCTGACCAGCCGATCCAACGAGGGCGAGTGGAAGGTCTGGACCCCGAAGTTCAATCTTCAGTACGACGTCTCCGACGACGTCATGGTCTACGGCACGATCGCGCGGGGCTACCGCGCCGGCGGGTTCGTGGCCCTGTCGATCGCCGAGCCCTCGATCTTCACCAAGGCCTATGACCCCGAGACCGTCTGGTCCTACGAGGCCGGCGCCAAGATCGAGGCCTTCGAGCATCGCGCCCGCCTCAACCTGGCCGCCTACGTCGAACAGCTGAAGGACCTGCAGCAGAACGTCATCAGCAACGGCTCGATCCTGACCCAGAACGCCGCCGAGGCCCGGATCGCCGGCCTGGAGCTCGAGGCGGCCGCCACGCCGGTGAAGGGGCTTGACCTCTTCGCCTCGCTGGCCCTGACCGACGCCGAGTACGAGAAGCTCGACGCCTCCACCGCCGCCGCCCAGGCCGGGGCCAAGACCCTGCCGCTGGTCTCCAAGGTCCAGGCCCAGGTCGGCGGAACCTGGCGCATCGAGCCGGAGGTGCTGAAGGGCGGGGCGATCATCGTCTCGGCCGACTACAGCCACCGCGGCCCGCGCTACGCCGAGGCGACCAATGCGCAGGCCGGCCGCATCGGCGCGGTCGATCGCGTCAACGCCGGCGTCGCCTGGGAATCGCCCTCGGCCGCTTGGCGGGTTTTCGTGCAGGGCCGCAACGTCCTCGACGCCAAGGACTACGTCTCGGGCGCGGTCTTCATCCCCGGCCTGATCGTCTACCGCCTGGCCGACGAACCGGCGATGTGGAGCGCTGGGGTGAAGGTGAAGTTCTAGGACCCCTAGCTTCGTCATCCCGGAAGCCGCGCAGCGGCTATCCGGGACCCAGGGGACTGGGCGCGGCGGGCGGATCAAGCGCCCAAAGCGCTCGCTGGCGCATTTCCGCCGCCCCTGGGTCCCGGCTCTTCGCTTCGCTACGGCCGGGATGACGATTGAAGGGAAGGCGGGAAGCCGCCCCTACTTCTTCTTATACGCCTTCACCGCGTCCATGGTCTTGGTCACGTGGCCCTGGAAGTTGAAGTCGCTGTAGGCCAGCAGCACCTTGCCATCGGGGGCGATGACATAGGAGGTGCGGTTGGACATGTTGTCCTTCAGCGGCAGCTTGACGTCGTAGTCCTTGATCAGGGCCGGGTTGGCGGCCGCCACCGCGAACTTGTCGCGGCAGTGCTCCTTCGAGAAGTCCTTGATCCGGTCGACATTGCCGCCGGTGACGCCGATGACGGTCGCGCCCAGCTTCTCGAACTCGGGCGTGGCCTCGGCGAACTCGTGCGCTTCGGCGGTGCAGCCCGAGGTGTAGGCGGCCGGGAAGAAGTACAGCACCACCGGACCCTTCTTCAGGGCCTTGCTCAGCTTGAATTCGAAGTCCTTGCCGGCCAGGGCGGCCGGGGCGGTGAAGTCGGGGGCCTTGTCGCCGGGCTTCAGCGCCGCCAGGGCGGGGGCGGCGGCCAGCAGGCTGAAGGCGGCCAGCGAGGCGGCGAGGGCGAGGCGTTTCATCTTGGCGACTCCGATAGGGCGGGGGAAGCGTGGCGCGTTCAGATACGGAACGGCGAGCAATGTGGACGCGCCCCTGCGGAAAGCAAGCACAGGCAAAACATCGGTCCGGCTTGCCCAGGCCTTGTGTTTCCCCTAACCCTCCGCCCCCAAGACATTGAATTACAGAGGAGCGGGCCGCCATGAGCATCGCCTTCATCTTCCCGGGGCAGGGCAGCCAATCGGTCGGCATGGGCGTCGAGCTGGCGGAGGCCTTCGCGTCCGCCCGCGAAGTGTTCCAGGAAGTCGACGACGCCCTGGGCCAGAAACTCTCCCAGCTGATGCGCGAAGGTCCCGAGGGTGATCTCACCCTGACCGAGAACGCCCAGCCGGCCCTGATGGCCGTCAGCCTGGCCGTGACCCGCACCCTGGAGAAGGAGTTCGGGATCGGCATCGAGCGCGCCGCCTTCGTGGCCGGTCACAGCCTTGGCGAATACTCGGCCCTGGCCGCCGCCGGCGCCATCAGCCTGTCGGATACCGCCCGCCTGCTGAAGCTGCGCGGCCAGGCCATGCAGCGCGCCGTGCCGGTGGGCGAGGGCGCGATGGCCTCGCTGATCGGCCCCAAGACCGATCTGGCCCTGGCCGAAGCCGCCGCCGCCGCCGGCTCGGAAATCGGCGTCTGCGTCGTGGCCAACGACAACAACAACGGCAACGTCGTGATCTCCGGCGCCAAGGCCGCCGTCGACCGGGCCATCGAGAAGGCCAAGGAACTGGGCGCCCGCGCCATTCCGCTGAACGTCTCGGCGCCGTTCCACTGCCCGCTGATGCAGCCGGCCGCCGACGAGATGGCCGCCGCCCTGGCCGCCACCACCATCCTGGCGCCGAAGGCCCCGCTGCTGGCCAACGTCACCGCCTCGCCGGTCCACGACCCGGACGTCATCCGCAAGCTGCTGGTCGAGCAGGTCACCGGCCGCGTCCGCTGGCGCGAGAGCATGACCTGGCTGGCCGGCGAGGGCGGAGTCACCCGCTTCGCCGAAGCCGGCGCCGGCAAGGTGCTGTCGGGCATGGCCAAGCGCATCGCCCCGGACGCCGAGGCCACGCCGCTGAACACCCCGGCCGACCTGGAAGCCTTCGCCCAATCGCTTTGAGCAAGTCGCTCTGATCTTCCGCCTTGCCACGTCCTCGTCCTTCGACAAGCTCAGGATGAGGACAACTGGCGCGGCGATCCGTTTGAAAACCTCATCCTGAGCTTGTCGAAGGACGGGGTTTTCACTCTCAATCCCTCCGAAACGGAGAACGAAAAATGTTCGACCTTACCGGCAAGACCGCCCTCGTCACCGGCGCGACCGGCGGCATCGGCGGCGCCATCGCCCGGGCCCTGCACGGCCAGGGCGCCCACGTCGTGCTCTCGGGCACCCGCGAATCGGCCCTGACCGAGCTGAAGACCGAGCTGGGCGAGCGCGCCTCGTTCGTCGTGGCGAATCTGTCGGACGCCGAACAGGTCGACGGCCTGGTCGCCAAGGCCGAGGAAGCCGCCGGCGCCCCGCTCGACATCGTCATCGCCAACGCCGGCATCACCCGCGACGGCTTGATCGTGCGGATGAAGGACGAGGACTGGGAAACCGTCATCAAGGTCAACCTGGAAGGCTACTTCCGCCTGGCCCGCGCCGCCGCCAAGGGCATGATGAAGCGCCGCGCCGGCCGCATCATCGGCATCACCTCGGTCGTGGGCGTCACCGGCAACCCCGGCCAGACCAATTACGCGGCCTCCAAGGCCGGAATGATCGGGTTTTCCAAGGCCTTGGCCCAGGAACTGGCCAGCCGCGGCGTGACCGTCAACTGCGTCGCCCCCGGCTTCATCGCCAGCCCGATGACCGACGCCCTGAACGACGCCCAGAAGGCCGGCATCCTGTCGACCATTCCGGCCGGAAAGCTGGGCGAGGGGAGCGATATCGCCGCCGCCTGCGTTTACCTGGCCAGCGATCAGGGCGGTTACGTCACCGGTCAGACCTTGCACGTCAACGGCGGCATGGCCATGATCTAGGCGAACGCCGCCTTGGGCTTTAAATGGCCCCGCTTCTTCGCGGCTGACCCGCTGGTCACCCGAAAAGGAACGTGATAGGCGGTGACCCGACATCTCGCGGACGGTGAATAGTTTTCAAACCGGCCGCGGGACAAACAGATTTCAAAACGAGGGACTAACAGAATGTCCGACATTCTCGAGCGCGTGCGTAAGATCGTCATCGAACACCTGGATGCCGATCCCGAGAAGGTCACCGAGAAGGCTAGCTTCATCGACGACCTGGGCGCCGACAGCCTCGACAACGTTGAGCTGGTGATGGCGTTCGAAGAAGAATTCGACATCGAAATTCCGGACGACGCCGCCGAGCACATCCAGACGGTTGGCGACGCCGTGAAGTTCATCACGGAAAAGACCGGCGCCTAAGGGCGTCGGGTTCGTACCCTCGCGGGCGAACAGGACTATCAGCCGCCGCGCAGCACGGGCTCTTGCCATCGTGCGCGCGGCGGTTTTCGTATGTGGCCAAGATTCGCGCCGCAACCGGCCGGTAGGGGTTCGCCTTATCGTCCGAGAACGGCGCGTCGGAAGGTTGGGAGCAATCCATGCGTAGAGTCGTCGTCACCGGGCTGGGCCTGCTGACTCCTCTGGGCCAGGGCGTCGAAGTGTCCTGGAAGAACATCGTGGCCGGTAAATCGGGCGCGGGCCGCATCACAGCTTTCGACCCGACCGACTATGCCTGTCAGGTCGCCTGCGAGGTGCCGCGGGTCGATGGTCGCGGCGGCGGCGGTCCGGACGTCGAGGGCTCGTTCGACCCCGACAAGACCATGAGCCCGCGCGACCAGAAGCGCGTCGACGACTTCATCCTCTACGGCATCGCCGCGGCGGACGAAGCCGTGAAGGATTCGGGCTGGGTTCCCGAGACCGACGAGCAGAAGTGGCGCACCGGCGTCATCCTGGGTTCGGGCATCGGCGGCCTGTCGACGATCGCCGACACCGCCCTGGAGCTGGAAGCCAAGGGCCCGCGCCGCGTCAGCCCGTTCTTCATCTCCTCGGCCCTGATCAACCTGATCTCGGGCCAGGTCTCGATCAAGTACGGCTTCAAGGGCCCCAACCACGCGGTCGTGACGGCCTGCGCCACCGGCGCCCACGCCATCGGCGACGCCGCGCGCCTGATCAAGTACGGCGACGCCGACGTGATGATCGCCGGCGGCGCCGAAGCGGCCGTCTGCAAGCTCGGTATCGCCGGCTTCATCGCCTGCCGCGCCGTGGCCACCGCCTTCAACGAGACCCCGGAAAAGGCCTCGCGCCCCTACGACAAGGACCGTGACGGCTTCGTCATGGGCGAGGGCGCCGGTGTCGTGGTTCTCGAAGAGTACGAGCACGCCAAGGCGCGCGGCGCCAAGATCTACGCCGAAGTGGTCGGCTACGGCCTGTCGGGCGACGCCTACCACATCACCGCCCCGGCCGATGACGGCGAAGGCGGCGGTCGGGCCCTGGCGGCGGCGGTCAAGGACGCGGGCCTCCAGCCCTCGGACATCGACTACATCAACGCCCACGGCACCTCGACCATGGCCGACGGCCTGGAAGCCGGCGCCGTCGCCCGCTTCCTGGGCGATCACGCCAAGAACGTGGTGATGTCCTCGACCAAGTCGATGACCGGCCACCTTCTGGGCGCGGCCGGCGCCATCGAGTCGATCTTCTCGATCCTGGCCATCCGCGACCAGATCTGCCCGCCGACCATCAACCTCGACAATCCCGACGTCGACGTGCCGATGAACCTGGCGCCCAACAAGGCCGTGCCGAAGAAGATCGACGTGGCCGTGTCCAACAGCTTCGGCTTCGGCGGCACCAACGCCTCCGTCGTGTTCCGTAAAATCTCGTGAGCCAAGTCTCGTGAGCAAGCCGCCGCGTCCGCAGAAGAAGGCTCAAGCGCCCAAGCGGGCGTCGAGCGCCCGCAAGCGGGAGACCGCGTCCCTGGGACGTCGCCTGGCCGCCATGGCCGGCGGCGGCCTGGTGGTCGCCGCGGTCGCGGCGCTGGTCGTCGTCGGCGGGGCGGTGTTCGTCTATGGCGGACCCGGCCCCAAGGCCAAGAACGGCGAATACACCTCGGTGGTCCTGCGCCGCGGCGCCAGCGTCTCCGAGATCGCCGGCGCGCTGGAAGCCGGCGGAGCGATCCGTTCGTCCTCGCTGTTCCTGACCGCCGCCCAGATCACCCGCGCGGCCCGCAAGCTGAAGGCCGGCGAGTACGAATTCCCCTCCGGCGCCTCGCTGTCGACCGTGCTGGCCATGGTCCGCGACGGCAAGGTGGTGCGCCACCAGGTGACCATCCCCGAGGGCATGACCTCGGACATGGTCGTCGAGATCCTGCAGCGCTCCGACGTGCTGGTCGGCGACGTGCCGACCCCGCCGGAAGGCGCCGTCCTGCCCGAGACCTATCAGGTCGAGCGCGGCGAGGAGCGGGCCGCCGTTCTCCAGCGCATGATGGACGACCGCGACAAGGTGCTGAACGCCCTCTGGGCCGAGCGCGAGGCGGGCCTGCCGTTCCAGACCAAGGACGAGGCCGTCACCCTGGCCTCGATCGTCGAGAAGGAGACGGGCCTGGCCAGCGAGCGTCCGCGCGTCGCGGCCCTGTTCATCAACCGCCTGCGCCTGGGCATGCGGCTCGATACCGACCCGACCGTGATCTACGGCATCACCCGCGGCCGGCCCCTGGGCCGGGGCCTGCGCCGGTCGGAGCTGGATACCTTCACGCCCTACAACACCTACAAGATCCCGGGCCTGCCGCCGACGCCGATCGCCAATCCGGGCCGCGCGGCCCTGGCGGCCGTGCTGAACCCGCCCAAGACCGACGAGCTCTACTTCGTCGCCGACGGCACCGGCGGCCACGTCTTCGCCAAGACCTACGAAGAGCACGAGCGTAACGTGGCCCAGTGGCGCAAGATCGAGCGTCAGGCCAAGGCTGCGACGACGCCGCTGGCGGGAGGCTGATCGCATGGCGCTGTCGGGCATGACCGGGTTCGCGCGCGTCGAGGGCGCTCTGGGCGACTGGAGCTGGGCCGTCGAGGCCCGCAGCGTCAACGGCCGCAACCTCGAGACCCGCTTTCGTGGCCCGCCGGGCTTCGAAGGCCTCGACCGCGCCGCCCGCGACGGGGCGCAAGGCCGCTTCCAGCGCGGCCAGCTCACGGTCAACGTCCAGGCCCGCAAGGCCGAGGCTTCCGCCGCCCCGCAGGTCAATGTCGAGGTCTTGGAGCGCTATCTGAAGGCTGGCGGCCCCTATGTCGCCACCGGCATGGTCGCCAAGCCCACGCTCGACGGCATGCTGGCCCTGCGCGGCGTCATCGAGGTCCGCGAGGACGACGAGGACGCCGAGGCCCGCACCGCCCTGGAGGCCGCCATGGCCGCCAGCCTGGCCCAGGCGCTCGACGGCCTGAAGACCGCGCGCCAGGAGGAGGGCGCTTCGCTCGCCCCTGTGCTGGCCGGCCTCGTCGACCGCATCGAAACCCTCACCGGCCTTGCCGCCGCCGAGGCCGAGGGCCAGCCCTCGATCCTCAAGCAGCGCTTCGAGCGCCGCATGACCGAACTGCTCGGCGAAAGCGCCCCTCAGGACCGCATCGTCCAGGAAGCCGCCGCCCTGGCGGTCAAGGCCGACGTCCGCGAGGAGCTCGACCGCCTGGCCGGCCACGTCGCCGCCGCCCGCACCCTGCTGTCCAGCGACGGCGCCTCGGGCCGTCGCCTGGATTTCCTGTCCCAGGAATTCATGCGCGAGGCCAACACCCTCTGCAGCAAGTCGGCGCTGACCGCGCTGACCGCCCATGGCCTGGAACTCAAGGCCACGATCGAACAGTTTCGCGAACAGGTTCAGAATGTCGAATAACCCGGCCCAGAAGCACGGGGGCAAGCACCGCGGCCTCCTCCTGATGGTGGTGGCCCCCTCGGGCGTCGGCAAGACCTCGCTGACCCGCCGCCTGGTGGCCGACCACGGCGACCTGCACCTGTCGATCAGCGCCACCACCCGCGAGCCGCGTCCCGGCGAGCACGACGGCCGCGACTACCACTTCGTCTCCAAGGACAAGTTCCAGGAGATGATCGCCCAGGACGCCTTCTTCGAGTGGGCCGAGGTCTACGGCAACTACTACGGCAGCCCCAAGGCCCCGATCCTGGCCGCGCTCGACGAGGGCGAGAGCGTGCTGTTCGACATCGACTTCCAGGGCGCCATGAAGGTGCACGCCCAGGCCGGTCCCGACAGCGTGCTGGTCTACATCCTGCCGCCGTCCCTGGCCGAAATGAGCCGCCGCCTGCACGCCCGCAGCCAGGACAGCGAGGAAGTCATCGCCCGGCGCCTGTCGCGCGCCAAGGACGAGGTCGCCGCCTGGGAGAAGTTCGACTACGTCGTGCTCAACGACGACTTCGACAAGGCCTACGCGGATCTCGCTCACATCTACCACGCCGAACGCCAGAAGCGCTCGCGCAACCCCTGGATCGGCAACCTGGTCGGCGACCTGCTGGCGGAAGATATCTGAGGTCCTGGCCCCATTCTCCGAGCATCCCCGCGCAGGCGGGGATCCAAGCCAAGTCTGCAGGTGATCAACGGCCGCGCCCCATCCTGAACGTCAGCTTGGGTCCCCGCCTTCGCGGGGATTAAGCGGTTGGGGGAGTTTAAGCAGCGGACCAAGGGCTTCCCGGAAAGCGGGACCCGGCAGGTCAGTAGTGAAAGCTGCCGCTCTCGCGCGGCTGGATCAGTTCCTTGGCCCGCATGACGATCTGGGCGGGCGTGAACGGCTTCATCATGTAGGTGGTGGCGCCGGCGCTCATGGCCTCGACCACGCGGTCCAGGCGCCGCTCGCCGGTCATGATCACCACCGGCACCTCGCGGCCCCAGTCGCTGACCCGCAGGCGGCGCAGCACCTCGATCCCGGTCTCGCCGGGCATCCGCACGTCCAGGAAGACGATGGCCGGCTTGCGGTCGTGCACGTCGGTCAGCAGGCTCTGGGCGTCCTCGGCCGTCCGCACGTCGAACCCGCCGTCGGTCAGCGCGCTCGACACGAACTCCAGCATCAGGGTGTCGTCGTCGATCACCAGGGCCAGGGGACGGGTCGTCATGCGGGGCTCCGTACGCGATGCGTCATAACCAGACGCGAGACTGGTTCTTGGTCGCCGCGCGCACCCTTTGCAACAGGTCGTCGGCTGAAAACGGCTTGAGCACATAGCCGACGGCGCCGGCCTCCATGGCGGCCTTGACGTTGGCGCCCGCGGCCGAGGCGGTGATCATGATCGCCGGCACGTCCTTGAGCCGCTTTTCCACCCGCAGCCGGCGCAGCAGGGTCAGGCCGTTGATCTCCGGCAGGCCGACATCGAGCAGCAGAAGGTGCGGCGGGCGGCGCACGGCCGCGGCCAGGGCGTCCTCGGCGTTGTGCGCCACCTCGACGGCGAAGCCCTCGGTCTCCAGGCGGAACCGGACGAATTCCGTCACCAGCTCGTCGTCGTCGACGACCAGGACCAGGTGCTGCTGCTCGGGCGAGGCCTGCATGCAGAGATTGATTCCCCCGCTCGCGCCGCTTGGCAAGCGCTTCAGCTTCAGCCGGCGGCGATCAGGGCTCGCGCCAGGTCCTGGAACCCATCGACGGGGATGGTCTCGGCCCGGGCGTCCGGATCGATCCCGGCCGCTTCGCACAGGGCGCCGCCGCCCAGGGGCTTGAGGCTCGAGCGCAGCATCTTGCGGCGCTGGCCGAAGGCCGCGGCGGTCACCCGCTCCAGCGCCGAGACCATCGCCTTGTCCGGCGCGGGCGCGAGCGGAACCAGCCGCACCACGGCCGAAGCGACCTTGGGAGGCGGCGTGAAGGCGCGGGCCGGCAGGTCCATGACCACCTTGGCCGTGCAGACCGTCTGCGAGATCACCGCCAGGCGTCCGTAGGCGTCGTCGCCGTCCTGGGCGGCGATGCGGTCGGCGACCTCCTTCTGGAACATCAGGGTCATCGACAGGGGGCGGAAAGGCCCGGTCAGCCAGTCGATCAGCAGCTGGGTGCCGACATTGTAGGGGAGGTTGGAGACCATGTGCGCCGGACCGCCGGCCAGGGCGGCCATGTCGGCCCGCAGGGCGTCGCCCTCGACCAGGGTCAGGCGGCCCTCGGCGGCTTCGGACAGCTCGCCCAGCAGCGGCAGGAAGCGGCTGTCCTTCTCGACGGCGATCACCCGCGCGCCGGTCTCCAGCAGGGCCCGCGTCAGGCCGCCGGGGCCAGGGCCCACCTCGATCACCGTGTCGCCTTCGCCCACCTCGGCCAGGCGCGCGATCTTGCGGGTGATGTTGAGGTCGAGCAGGAAGTGCTGGCCGAAGCTCTTGCGGGCCAGCAGGCCGTGGCGCTCCAGCGCTTCACGCAGCGGCGGCAGGTCGGCGAGGGAAGGGGACGTCATGGTCCCCGTCTAGATCGAAACGCCGCGAAAGCCTAGCTGGCGCTACGTCGAGCGGCGATCTGGGCGGCCAGGTGGATGGCGGCGATCAGGCTGTCGGGGCGGGCGATCCCGCGGCCGGCGATGTCGAAGCCGGTGCCGTGGTCGGGCGAGGTGCGCACGATCGGCAGGCCCAGGGTCACGTTCACCCCGCCCCAGAAGTCGAGCATCTTCACCGGGATCAGGGCCTGGTCGTGGTACATGCACAGCACCCCGTCATAGGTCCGTCGGGCGTCGGGGTGGAACAGGCTGTCGGCCGGCGAGGGGCCGCGGGCGTCGACGCCGCGGGCGCGCAGGGCTTCCACCGCAGGGATGATCACGTCGATCTCCTCGCGGCCCAGGGCTCCGCCTTCGCCGGCGTGCGGGTTGAGCGCGGCCACCGCCAGGCGCGGCGCGGCGATCCCGAAATCGGTCTTCAGGGCCTGGGCGGTGACCAGGCCCGCCTCGACGATGCGTTCGACGCTGAGCGCGGCCGGCACCGAGCCCACCGACTGGTGGATCGTCACCAGGGTGGCGCGCAGGTCGCCGGCGGTCAGCATCATCACCGGCCCGCGCGCGCCCTCGTAGGGCGCCGGAGCGGTCAGTTCGGCGAGGAACTCGGTATGGCCGGGAAACTTGAAGCCGGCCTCGTACAGCGGGGCCTTGGCGATCGGCGCCGTGACCAGGCCCGCCACCGCGCCCGACAGGGCCAGGCCCGCGCCGGTCTCGATACAGCGGATGATCTGGGCGGCGTGGGCGCTGGAGGGCTGGCCGGCGATCACCGGCGACTGCAGCGGCAGGTCCAGCACCGGCAGGGCGTCGGCGAAGACCCTGGCGGCCTCGACCGGACCGGTCACGGGGCGAACCTTCACCCCGCCGCCGGCCGCGGCCAGACTCTGGAGATCACCGACGGCCATGAACACGGGTCCGGTCTCCCGGAGGGCCGCCCAGGCCTTGGCGATGATCTCGGGCCCGACGCCGGCGGGATCGCCGACGCTCAGGGCCAGGGTGTCTGTCTTCACCGGGTCTCGATGGTGGCGGAGTTGCGCAGGTCTCGCAGGTAACGTTTGGAGATCAGCGCAAGTTGCTGGCCCCGCAGGCGATTCTCGATCTGGTCATGCGACGGGGCCGCGGCGCCCGACTGGCGCTTGCCGCACACCGCGATCAGGTGCAGGCCGGCGTCGGTGCGGATCGGATCCGAGATCTGGCCGACGTTGAGGGCGTTGGCGGCCTCCTGGAAGGCCGGGGCCAGATCGCCGATCTCGGCTTCGCCCAGGTCGCCGGCCACGACGCCGTCCACCTTGCCGGCTTCGGCCTCGAGGGTCTGGCAGCTGGTCAGCTTGGGCTTCAGGCCGGCCAGCAGGGCGGTGGCCGACTGCACGTCGGCTTCCGGAGCGTCCTTGGCCAGGGCCACGGCCACCTGCTTCAGGTCGACCAGGGTCGCCTTGGCGCCCGAGCGCTTGTCGCGCAGATAGACGATGTAGACGCCGTCCTTGACCGCAATCGGGGCCGACAGCTGGCCGGGGCGCAGCTGTTCCAGGGCCGCGTCGACCTCGGCCGGCATTTCGCCGGGGCTGACCCAGCCGGCGTCGCCGCCGTTGGCCGCGGTCGCCGCGGCCGAGAACTGACGGGCCACGGCCGGGAAGGGCGCGCCCTGCTGGATTTGGGTCACCAGCTGGCGGGCGCCGTTCAGGGCCACGTCCGGACCGCCGACGCGGGTGGCGTCGATGAACACTTCGCTGACCTGGTACTGCGGCTTGCTGGCCGACTCGGCCAGGCGGCGCTGGAAGGCCTTGATCTGGTCTTCGCCGATGCGCAGGCGCGAGCCGTAGCGGCCGCTGATCCAGTTCTGCCAGCTCGACTCGGCGCGGATCTGGGAGCGCCAGGTGTCGGCGCTGACGCCCTGGGCGGCCAGCTGGTCCAGCAGTTGCTGGGCCGTCATCTTGTTGCCCTGGGCGATGCTGCCGATCTCCTCGTCGACTTCCTTGTCGGTCGAGATGATCGTGATCTTCTGTTCCTTCTCGACGCGGCGCAGCTCCTGGAGCTGAACGCGCTCGTCGATCAGCGAGCGCAGGGCTTCCTGCTCCAGCTGGGGCAGGTTCTCCTGGGTCGGCTGCATGCCCGAGGTGATCATCAGCAGGCGCATGCGCTGCATCAGGTCGTAGGACGAGATGATGTCGTCATTGACCACGGCCGCGACGCTTTCCGACAGCGGATTGGCGCGAGCCTGAGCTTCCGGCTGGGCCGCCGCGGGGGCGTCGATGGTGGGCGCGGCCTGACGCGCGTGGGCCGGCATGGCCGCCACGGTCAGGGCGAGGATGGACGCGGCGCTGGCCGCAAAAGTCGTCACGCTACGCGCAGCCCGCATGGGTAGTGTCGTTCCTCTGGAGCCCGACCGTCGCCGATCGACCTCGATTTCAAACCGTTGAGACGCAACGACCTTCCAGCTGCCTGTCGGCGGTCGCGCCTCGATACGCCACAAGGACGCGTGCGGACCCCCGCACGCCCCCCGGCGCGATGGAATAATCAGTCGCTGTACCCTGTATCACCCAATGTGGCGAGGGTTAGGCGGACCACGATCGACTCGTCGGGCTGGAGCTTCAGGCCCGTCACCGTCGAGCTATAGCGGTCTTCGTGTTGGTAGATGATGTCGATGCGGATGCAATCGTCCGTGTAGGCGACGCCCAGGTCGCGGCGACGCCAGGTTTCGGCCACCAGGTCGAGCTGGCCAAAGGCCGTCAGGGCCCACTTGCTGGTCAGCTTCAGCTGGCCCCGCGTCTCGAAGTTTTCCTGCCGCTCGCCGTTGGAGTCGACCGTGTCCTTCAGATAGCGGAACGAGCCCTGCAGGCGCGCCGTGGAGGCGTCCATGCCGGTTTCGATGCGGTTGATCTCGGTGGTGTCCGAATCCAGGCGGGTGCGGACATAGGCGTTGACGCCCTTCACCGGCGTGACCGTGGCCGCCACGATCCAGTCGGACGACTTTTCCTGCAGGCCGGTGCGTTCCGGCAGCAGCGGGTCGTACTCGGTGCGGAAGCTGCGGCCGATCAGGATGCTGCCGCCGCGGCCGTCGGCCGTGGTGAAGGTCGCGCGACCACCCACATTGGCCCGGGTGCCGCCCTCGTAGAGATCGAAGCCCGGCGACTTGTTGGTGCGGAACAGGTTGGTCTCGTCGAACTCGAAGGCCGAACTGTCCTCGTTGTAGAGGTAGGTCGTGGTCCCGTCGCGGGCGACGACCACGGGCACGCGCGAGCTGTCCGAGCCCGTCGCCAGCTGCACGATCGGCTCGATGATGACGCTGCCGCCGTTCTTCAGGCCCTTGTAGAGCGGCAGGCTCAAGTCGACGCCGGCCACGCCCAGGGTGCGCGAATAGCTGATCTCAGCGTCGTCGCCGGCGGCCAGGGCCGCGGTCGTCAGATAGACGCCCTTGATGTTGTAGGCGTCGGCGCGGGCTTGGGCGAAGGGCTGGATACGCAGGCCGGGACCGACCACGGCGCTGGCGCGCCAGTCGGCCTGGAAGCTGCCGCGGGCGCTGTCGACGCCGTTCTGGCCACGATAGGCCGTCTGCATGGCCGAGGAGTAGGGCGACTCGCCGAATTGCGATTCGGAGCGGTTCAGCACCACGCCCGAGCCTTGCAGGCGAAGGCGGCCGAACAGCACCGGCGATTCCGGCTCCCAGCGGCCTTCGACCAGCGGGCCGATGAACGGGAAGGCCCCGCTGTTCTCGAACTTGTTGCCCAGGCCCGTGGTGGAATCGGTGCCCACGACCCGCAGGCCCTGCACCGAGACGGCCGAGACCGAGAACCACGACCGCGTGTCCTGCCGCGAGGCGTAGATCTGCGAGGTCAGGCGGTGATCCTCGCTCGTGAACAGGCCGCGCTGCTCGTAGACGTCGTTGATGTCGTACTTGTCGAACAGCAGGGCGTCGGAGGCGCGCTCGGCGCTGAAGCCCCACTTCCAATTTTCGTCGATGTCGAACGCGCCCTTGGCCAGGATGTAGCTGCGGGTGGTCGCGTCGCCGAAGCGGTTGCCCTTGTTGTCGAACTCCTTCTCGTACGTCGCCCCCATGCGCGCCTCGAGCATGCCCGAGTAGAAGCGCTTGCGGTAATTGACGTTGAGGAACGGATTAATTTTCGTGTTGATTTGAGGGCTTAGCACGACATCCGAAGACGGCGAGATGACCTGCAGATAGGGCTGCTGGTAGGACAGGCCGCGCTTCTTCGAGAGGCCGACCTTCGGCGTCAGGAAGCCCGAGCTGCGCTCGGCCTGCGGGTCCGGGTGCCAGAACAGCGGCAGGTACAGCAGCGGCGCGCCCCACAGGCGGATGCGGGCCCCGTGGTAGTAGACGATCTTCTTGGACTTATCCTGCACCACCTTGTCGGCCTCGATCGACCAGGTGGGGGTCGGCTTCTCGGCGCAGACGTCGCAGGGGGTGTAGATCGCCTGGTTGAGTTCGGTGACCTGCTCGTTGCGGCGGATGGCGGTGGCGGCCGCGATCTTCACGTTCTTGTCCAGGCGCGTGGAGAAGTTGCGCGCGAAGCCGGCGCGCATGTCCTTGTCCAGCGTCAGGTCGTCGGCGAACTGGGCCGTGCCGTCGGCGTTGATCAGCTGCACCTTGCCGTGGGCGGTGACCACGCCGGTCTTGGTGTCGTAGATCACTTCCTGGGCGCGCAGCACGCGGCCCTGGTAGCGCACCTCCACCGATCCCTGGGCGGTCATGGTCTGGGCCACGTCGTCGCGGATCAGCAGGTCGGATTCGAGATAGTAGCCGTCGTCGCCGAGGCCGTCGTCGGCCGCGGCCGGCTTGGCCGGAACCTCGGGCACGCTCGCCAGGGACGGCTGGGCCGCGTGCGCGCCGCTGGCGGCGAACGCCAGCCACGCGACGCCGGCCATCAGCAGCTTGCGAACCGCCGCGCCGGGCGCTGGGCTTAGATCGATCATCAGGGGCCTCGATGCCGGCGTCACAGACTCAACCATCCTCGGTATAGCAAAGCAGGGTCAGCCCCGCCAAAAGCGCCGCGGCCGGCGGGGTCCAGGCGGCCAGGATCGGCCCCAGGAGATCGGCCTTGCCGAGCGCGCCGCAGAGTTCGTTGAAGAAGAAGAAGCCGAAACCGAGCGCGACGCCAGAGCCGGCCAGGGCCGCCAGGCCCCCCAGGCGCATCAGGCGCAGCGAAAAGGCCGCCGCCAGCACCGACATCGCCGCGAACAGCAGCGGCGTGGCCAGGATCTGCTGCAGGCGCAGCTTGAACGGCGTGGCCGAGAAGCCGGCGGCTTCGGTGCGGGCGATGGTCTCGGGCAGGCGCCAGAAGGCTACGGCCTGCGGGTTCTTGAAGCGGTCGGCCGCCGTGCGCTCGTCGAGGTCCGACGGCACGGTGACGCTTTCGGTGCGCATGGCGCCGACGCCCGGCGTGGCCACGCTGACGCCGGTCAGGCGCCAAAAGCCCGGCTCCAGCCGCGCTTCGGCCGCCTCGTAGCGCTCCTTGAAGATCAGGGTGTCGTTGGGCTGGACGTCGTAGACGAAGAACGACACGCCGCGCAGGCGCACCGTGCCGCCCACGCTGTCGCGCATGCGGGCTCGGATGACGATCTGGCGCTTGGTGTCGCCCTGGCGCAGCCAGGCGCCCTTGGGCGCTTCCTTGAGGTAGCCGGCCAGCAGGGCGTCGCGCTCGGTCTCGAAGCGGGCGCTCATCGCCGCGGTCAGCGGGTTGAGCAGGGTGACGGTCACCACGCCCATCGCGAAGGCCGCGAACGCCGCCGGCAGGATGAACCGCCAGGCCGAGACGCCCGCCGCCCGCATGGCGATCAGCTCGCTGCGGCGGTTGAGGCCGACGAACGCGCCCAGCGTGCCGAACAGGAAGATGAACGGCGTCAGGGTCAGCAGGGTGGCGGGGGCCTGCAGAAGGGTCAGGTACAGCAGTTGGCCAAAGCCCGCGTCTTCCGATCGCGTGCCGACGTTGCGGCTGATGTCGACGAAGGCGATCAGCATCACCAGCGCGCCCAGCACGGCCAGGGCCGCGCCCAGCGAGGCCAGCGTCTTGCGCAGCACGTAGCGCTCGATCATCCCCGGGCCGATCACGAGGCGGCTCCCATCGGCTGGAGGTCGTCGCGATGCGCGCCGAGGGCCACGTAGCGCATGACCTTCTGGCGGAAGATCTGGGCCAGGCCCCACCAGGTGGCGGCGATCGGCACGGCGTATTGCAGCACGTTCAGCCACACGGCGTCGTCGCAGGCCGCCTGCACGCCGAAGCCGAGGATGCGCACCACCGCCGCGGCCGCGCCGACCGCGGCGATCCGCTTGGCGTAGCCCATGCGGCTGAACGAGCCGCCGATCACGGCCGCCAGGGCCATGGCCATCATGGCGAGGTTGTAGAGCGGGCTGGACAGGCGCGAGTGTCCCTCGGCGATCAGCTTCACGCGGTTGTGCTGCTCCCACTCTTGGGTCAGGTCGGGAAAGAACAGCTCGTGCGGATAGCGGTCGGCGATCTTGTAGTGCAGCAGCTCGTCGCTCTGGAACAGGCTCGACAGGTCGAACACATATTCCTCGAACGACAGGTAGTTCAGCACGCCGTTGCTGGCGAATTCCTGGTTCGAGCCCTTGCGCATGATCAGCACCGGCAGGCCGTTGCGCTTGGCGATGACGCCTTCGCGGGCCGTGTAGGTCACCGAGCCGCCGTTGGGCTTTTCCTGGTGGATGAACAGGTTCTTGATCAGGTTGTCGCGGTCGATCGACTGGGCGTAGACCGTCAGGCCGGGGCCGGGCTCTGTGAACTCGCCGGGGCGCACCAGGGTCGAGGCCAGGTCCGTCTTCATGTCGTAGGCCGTCTCGCGGATCAGTCGCGCCGACCACGGCTGCGCCCAGAGACCCAGCGCCAGCGACACCAGGGTCGCGCCGACCGCCAGCCGCATGGCCGGCGAGATCACCCGCCAGCGACTCATGCCGCCGGCGAAGCAGACGACGATCTCTTGCTCGGTATGCAGACGGTTCAGGGCCACCAGGGCGGCCACGAACAGTGCGATCGGCATGATGATGTTGAGCAGCTGCGGCAGGGCCAGCAGGATCATCTTGGCGAAGATCAGCGCGGTCTGGCGCTGCTCGACCAGGATGTCGAATTCCGACAGGCTTCGGGCGAGCAGGGCCAGCGCCGCCAGGGCCGCGATGGCCAGGAGGCTCGGCCCGACCAGCTGTCGGAAAAGATAGCGTTCGATCAGGCGCATGCAGGGGGTGGTTTCGGGGGCTTCACGGATTCGCGCGGCGAACCCCGGCGTGGGCGTGTTCTACACGTCTGGCTCGGCTTGGCACAACCGAAGACATGATGTGGGACGGCGTTGGGACGGCGTGACGGGGCTGTGAACGGCGACGGTCTTTTCCCAAGGATCGGCATGGACTATGCCGGGCGTTCACGTCCTGTCGCGTCGGATCGCGGCCTTCTTGAGGCCGCGCCGCGACCGGGCTTTCCGCTTCCCAGGAGCGCTCCATGCGTATCGAGTTCGTCCCCGCCGACAGCCAGGCCGGCGCCAACGCCGCCATCGCCGTCCTCGCCTACGAGGCCGCCGCCCTTTCGCCCGAGGCCAAGGCGGTCAACGACGCCGCCGGCGGGGCCATCGTCCGCGCCGCGGCCGGCGGCCGCTTCATCGGCGCCAAGGGCCAGGTGCTCGACATCGTCGCCCCGGCCGGCCTCGACGCCGCCCGCGTGGTGGTGATCGGCGTCGACGGTTCGGGCGTGGTCGAGCCGGAGACCGTCGAGATCGCCGCCGCCCATGCCTATGGCGCGGTCAAGACCTCGGGCGTCACCGAGCTGCTGCTCAAGCTCGGCGGCGACGCCGAGACCGCCGCCCGCGTCGCCTTCGGCGTCAAGCTGGCCGCCTACCGCTTCGACAAGTACCGCACCACCGAGAAGGCCGAGAAGAAGCCCTCGGTCGCTACAGTGAAGGTCGCCGCCGCCGATCCGGCCAAGGCCCAGAAGGCCTTCGCCGCCCTCGAGCCGCTGGCCGACGCCATCCTGTTCAGCCGCGACCTGGTCTCCGAGCCGGCCAACATCCTGCATCCGGAAGAGTTCGCCGCCCGCGTGAAGGGCCTCGAGAGCCTGGGCCTGGAAGTCGAGATCCTCGGCGAAGCCGAAATGGCCAAGCTCGGCATGGGCTCGCTGCTGGGCGTCGGCCAGGGCAGCGTCCGCGAGAGCCAGCTGGTCATCGCCAAGTGGAACGGTGCGGCCGACAAGTCGGCCCAGCCGATCGCCTTCGTCGGCAAGGGCGTCTGCTTCGACACCGGCGGCATCTCGATCAAGCCCGCCGAGGGCATGGAAGACATGAAGTGGGACATGGGCGGCGCGGCCGCCGTGGCCGGCGTCATGCACGCCCTGGCCGGCCGCAAGGCCAAGGTCAACGCCATCGGCGTGCTCGGCCTGGTCGAGAACATGCCCGACGGTAACGCCCAGCGCCCCGGCGACGTGGTCACCTCGATGTCGGGCCAGACCATCGAGGTCATCAACACCGACGCCGAAGGCCGCCTCGTCCTGGCCGACGCCCTCTGGTACACCCAGGAGCGCTTCAAGCCGAAGTTCATGATCGACCTGGCCACCCTGACCGGCGCGATCATCATCTCGCTGGGCAACGACTATGCGGGCCTGTTCAGCAACAACGACGGCCTGTCGGAGAAGCTGCTGGCCGCCGGCGAGTCCGAGCGCGAGCCGCTGTGGCGCCTGCCGCTGCCCAAGGCCTACGAGAAGCAGATCGAAAGCCCGATCGCCGACATGAAGAACATCGGCGGGCGTCCGGCCGGCTCGATCACGGCCGGCCTGTTCCTGCAGCGCTTCGTCAACGGCGTGCCGTGGGCCCACCTCGACATCGCCTCGACCGCCTGGCGCAAGGGCTCGGCCGATCCGACCGTGCCCGACGGCGCGGCCGGCTTCGGCGTGCGCCTGCTCAACCGCCTCGTCGCCGACGCCTACGAAGGCTGACGTCACGCATGTCAGCCGCGCCCTGCGAGATCTGGTTCTACCATCTGGAGCGAAGCAGCGCCGAACAGGTGCTGCCCGAGCTCTTGGAAAAGACCCTGGGGCGCGGCTGGAAGGCTCTGGTCCGGGGCGGGGACCCGGCGCGCCTCAACGCGCTGGACGCCCACCTCTGGACCTTTCGCGACGACAGCTTCCTGCCGCACGGCATGGCCGAGGAGCCCCTGGCCGAGCGCCAGCCGGTGCTGCTCAGCGCCGGTCTCGACAACCCGAACGGCGGGGACGCGTTGTTCCTGCTCGACGGCGCCGAGCCGGGGGACCTTGCCGCGTTCACGCGCTGCATCCTGCTGTTCGACGGTCGTGACGAAGAGGCCCTGCGGCTGGCGCGGGGCCGTTGGAAGGCGTTCAAGGCGGCCGGCCACCCGGTGTCCTACTGGCAGCAGGCCGAACGCGGATGGGAGAAGAAGGCATGACGCGGTTCGTGAAGCGGTTTGGCGTGATGTTCGGCGCGGCCATGGTCCTGGCGGCCTGCTCGACCGGCGCGCCCGAACCCGCCCCGCCGCCGCCGCCCGAAACCCCGGTCGCCCCGCCGGCCATCGCCCTGCCCAAGCCGCCGGAACCCGAAAAGGACCAGTGCGGCCTGAAGGACGCTCAAGCCTTCGTCGGCAAGAACCGCACCGAACTGCCGGCCCCGGTCGATCCCTCCCGCTGGCGCGTGGCCTGCACCACCTGCCCGGTGACCATGGACTACCGCGCCGACCGCCTGAACATCCTGTTCAATCCGGACACGGGCGTGGTCCAGCAGGTGAAGTGCGGCTGAGGGGCTTCCTCCCTCACAGCTCTCAAGAAGATCGTCATCCCGGAAAGCGCGAAGCGCTTATCCGGGACCCAGGGGACTGGGCGCCGCGATAAGGTTCGTGCTGCCAGCGGTCGCCGCCTCATTGCGCGCCGCCCCTGGGTCCCGGCTCTTCGCTTCGCTACGGCCGGGATGACGGGCGATTTTGCTGCTTGAAGAACTAGCGCCGCCCACCTCCAGAATTCCCCCTAACCATTTGTCCTCATGGACAAATACGGCGTCTATCTGGACAAAATCAGAGTCCCCGGGCCAACTCCGCCCGCGACGCAGCGGCGACCTCTCAACCAGCCGCGCGCGCTGGGGAGTTCGTCCATGAAGTTCGCCGCCGTCCTGGCCGCCGCCGCGTCTCTGCTCGCCGTCTCGACCGCGCTCGCCGCCGAAGCGCCGCCGCCTCCCGGCCCGCAGTGGCTCAAGGCCCAGGGCGATCGCATCATCGACGAGACCGACGCGCCCGTCGTCCTGCGCGGCATGGGCCTGGGCGGCTGGATGCTGCAGGAGGGCTACATGCTGCGCCTGTCCAAGCTCGGCCAGGAGCACGTCATCCGCGCCCGCATCGCCGCCCTGGTCGGCCCGCAGCGCGAGGCCGCGATCC
Organism: Caulobacter sp. SRI_008; assembly: GCF_057586355.1. Classification (NCBI taxonomy): domain Bacteria; kingdom Pseudomonadati; phylum Pseudomonadota; class Alphaproteobacteria; order Caulobacterales; family Caulobacteraceae; genus Caulobacter; species Caulobacter sp. SRI_008. The sequence goes on along the minus strand of NZ_JBYCZS010000005.1, from coordinate 51,240 downwards.
ACACGGCCTGGCTCGACAACCACACCACCAAGGCCGACATCGACTACATGGCCGCCGCCGGCTTCAACTCCGTGCGCCTGCCGATGCACTACGCCCTCCTGACCCTGCCGGCCGATCAGGAGCGCGTGCCCGGCGCCGACACCTGGAAAGAGGACGGCTTCAAGCGCATCGACGACCTCCTGGCCTGGACCAAGGCCAACGGCATGCACCTGATCCTGGATCTGCACGCCGCGCCGGGCGGGCAGGGCAATGATCTCGCCATCTCCGACCGCGATCCGGCCAAGCCGTCGCTGTGGGAGAGCCCCGAGAACCAGCGCAAGACCATCGCCCTCTGGCGGAAACTGGCCGAACGCTACAAGGACGAGCCGGCCATCGCCGCCTACGACGTGCTCAACGAACCCAACTGGGACTTCGACAGGAAGGCGTCGGGCAACGGCTGCGCCGATGAGACCCAGGCGCTGCTCTGGGACTTCCAGCGCCGGATCACGGCGGCGATCCGCGAGGTCGACCAGCGCCATCTCGTCATCATCGAGGGCAACTGCTGGGGCAACAACTACAAGGGATTGGGAAAGCCCTGGGACGGCAATCTGGCCCTGTCGTTCCACAAGTACTGGAACCGCAATGACCAGGCCTCGGTCGAGCCGATCCTGAAACTGCGCGAGCAGACCGGTCTGCCGGTGTGGCTCGGGGAGTCGGGCGAGAACTCCAACGTCTGGTTCGCCGACGCCATCCGCCTGGTCGAGGGCCATGGGATCGGCTGGGCCTTCTGGCCGCTGAAGAAGATCGGCTTCAACCAGCCGCTCGAGGTCCAGGTCGGCCCCGACTACGACGCCGTCGTCGCCACCCTGACCGGCGAGGCCAAGACCCCGGTCCAGGCCGACCAGGCTTACGCCGTGCTGATGACGCTGGCCTCCCGCGACGTGCGGTTCGAGAACAACCTGCGCCACCCCGACGTGCTTGACGCCATGCTGCGCCAGCCGCACGACGACGCTACCCACCCTTTCAAGCCTCACCGCGTCACCGCCAAGGGCGGAACCATCGCCGCCGTCGACTACGACCTCGGCGTCATCGGCAAGGCCTACTGGGACGCCGACGCCGCCAACTACCACGTCGCCACCGGCGCCGACCGTACTCCCTGGAACAACGGCCGCACCTATCGCAACGACGGCGTCGACATCGCCCGCGACGGCCAGAGCGTCACCGACTTCACCGCGGGCGAATGGCTGCGCTACACGGTGACGGCGGAACGGGCAGGGGCCTACGCGGTCAACATCGTGGGGCAGGGGCCTATGACGTTGACGGCCAACGGCGGCGCGGCGGTGCGATCCGGTGGGACGGCGGCGTTACAGGCCGGAACCAACACCCTGATCCTCCGCTCAGAAGGAGGGGCGGCGGTGACCTCGATCACGCTCAAACCCGCCGCGCCAAAACCTCTCCCATAGGGAGAGGGAGGGGCCCACGCGAAGCGTGGGAGGGTGAGGGGCTACACCGCTGGCGGTCCCATCTCGATCCCTTCTCCCGTAAAATCCCCGCGCAAGCGGGGACCCAGGCTTTTTCTGAAACCCGCGGCGCTCGACGATAAAACACCTGGGTCCCCGCTTTCGCGGGGATTTTACGGAGTTGGGGCGGCCTTACGCACGCTGCTCGCACGGCGTAATCGGAAAAGAGTTGAACCAACTCAACGCCCTACAACTTTATAACCTCAACTTATCCCCGGGGTCTCAAACCACCCCCATAATCATCCCCATCCCAGCCATGGGGAGGGCTCTTGGTACCGGCCCGAGTTAGCGGCTGAGATCGCATCGAGCGGGGCCGCTTGGGGCGTTATGGGAAGGGCGGGTTTGCAGGATCGCTCAGAAGGCGTGATTGGGCCGCCAGCCGTTCCGTAACGTAACGAGCGGGTCGACAGGGCCGGGATCGTTTCAAACCGGCCTAACAGGATCAGCCGAGGCGCCGCCGGATCACCGCGGGGCTATTGGTCCTGCCCGTCCGAGGGACAACCGGGTCCAGGGTTGAAAAAGCACCCGCGCCCCCGGTCCTTCGAGCCTACGATGTGGCGGAGCGGTCAGACGAAGCCGAAACGCTAAACAACATCACGGTCTCCGGGCTCCGCCCGACCGCTCCGCGCCTCCCCATCAACTTTCGTGAGTTTTCACGGGAGATCGAGATCGCATGCCTGCGCTGACCCCCTCCGGCCCTCCGGGCCACCTCCCCCAGAGGGGGAGGATCTAGAGGCGTCGCACCAGATGCTCCCCCTCTGGGGGAGCTGTCGCGGAGCGACTGAGGGGGTGCGCCGCAGGCGCTCCATCCCTCCGAAGCGGAGAAATCCCATGCCCAAGTCCAAACCGCCACGCACCCGCCTGCGCCGAACCTCCCGCAATCCCAAGCTCGATGCGGCCTATCGCGGCGTCATCGCCGCCTGCGAGCAGAACGTCGCCCTGATCCAGAGAACCATGCGCGACGTCGAGATTGTCGCGCATCACGCGCCGGTCGAGGAACTGGCCAGCTTTCGTCAGGAGATGGAGGAAGGCGTGCGCTGCTGGACCAGCGTGCGCAACATGCACCTGGACGCCATGCAGAGACCGCGGGAGCCGAGTTGGCCAGGGATCGAGAAGGCCCTCAAGCGGGCCGGCATCACCAAACTCTAGCGCCGTTAGCGCTTGCCGACGCCCGGGAACATCGCTGCGTCGCCGTCGAACACGCCGAGGTAGCCCAGCTCGCCCAGCAGCGGGGTCAGGTCTTCCAGCTTGTCGGCGCTGGCCCGGGCGGTCGCCAGTTCGCTGGGGCGGCCGGTCTGGTCGTGCAGGCGGTAGACCGTCCACATCTTGCCCTTGGGCGCCTCGGCGCCGGGGGCGAGATAGCGGTGCTCCCAGCCGACCAGGGCCGGGACGCGGCCGATCTCGACGTCGAACGGACGGTCGCGGAACGCAAGGTCCATCTCCAGCCGCGTGGCCTCGGCCAGGCGCTGGTCGAGCCAGGCGGCGAAGGCCTCCAGCACGCAGCCGGCCGACAATCCTTCCGGATTGGCGACGACGTGGTTGCGGCTGGCGAGGGCTGCGGTCATGTCGCAAGGGATACGACCGCAGGTCTGTCGGAACGGCTAAATCTCTTGGTTTATTGACGTTTACCGCGAGTGGGCCCTTAGCCCTCGGCTTCCGCCAGCTGCTCGGCCAGCTCCATCCACGCGGCCTCGGCCTCGTCGAGCTTGGCCTTGGCGTTGTCGCGGCGCTTCTCCAGTTCGGGAACCTTGGCCGGCGTCTTCACATAGAGTTGCGGGTCGGCCAGCTGGGCTTCCAGTTCGGCGAGATCCCGGGTCTTGCGGTTCAGCACCTGCTCGGCCGCCTCGACCTTGCGGCGCAGCGGCTCGATGGCGACCTTCTTGGCGGCCGGGGCGGACGCCGTCTCGGCCTTGGCCGGTTCGCGCGCCACCTGGGTCGGCTTCACGGCCTGCTTGGCGCGGTCGAGCACGAACTTGGCGTAGTCGTCCATGTCGCCGTCGAAGGGCACGACCTTGCCGTCGGCCGCCAGCCACAGGCGGTCAGCCACCAGCTCCATCAGCGAGCGGTCGTGGGTGATCAGCAGCACCGCGCCCTCGTAGTCGTTCAGGGCGTCGAGCAGGGCCCGGCGGCTATCGATGTCGAGGTGGTTGGTCGGTTCGTCGAGGATCAGGACGTGCGGGGCGTCCATGGCCACCAGGTTCAGCAGCAGGCGCGCGCGCTCGCCACCCGACAGGTTGGCGACCGTGGTCTCCTGCTTGTCGAAGTTCAGGCCCCATTGGGCCAGGCGCGAGCGGCGCGAGGATTCGCTGGAGTCCGGCATGGCCCGGCGGACGATCTCCAGCGGGGTGTCATTGGGGTCCATCGCCTCGATCTGGTGCTGGTGGAACCAGCCGACCTTCATCTTCTTGTCGCGGTGCAACTCGCCGGTCTGGATGTCGAGCGCGCCGGCGATCATCTTGGCGAAGGTCGACTTGCCCGCGCCGTTGACGCCGAGAAGACCGATGCGGTCGTCCAGGTCCATGCGCAGGTTGAGGTTCTTGAGGATCGCGCGGCCCTGCTCGTAGCCGACATTGGCCTTCTCCAGCCGGATAAGCGGCGGGGGCAGCGGGCGCGGCGGCGAGGGCAGGGTGAAGGGCGCGACGCGCTCCTCGATCGTGGTGGACACCGGCTCCATCTTGGCCAGGCGCTTCATCCGCGACTGCGCCTGGGCGGCCTTGGAGGCCTTGGCCTTGAAGCGGTCGACGAAGGATTGCAGGTGGGCGCGCTCGGCGTCCTGCTTGGCCTTGGCCGACAGTTGCAGGCGGGCCTTCTCGGCGCGGCGCTTCTCGAAGTCGTCGTAGCCGCCGGTGTAGAGCTCCAGCTTGCCGCCGGCCAGGTGCAGCATGTGCGTACAGCTGTTGTTGAGCAGTTCGCGGTCGTGGCTGACGATCAGGGCGGTGTGCGGATACTTCTTCAGGCGCGCCTCGAGCCACAGCGCGCCTTCGAGGTCGAGATAGTTGGTCGGCTCGTCGAGCAGCAGCATGTCGGGCTCGGCGAACAGGGCGGCCGCGAGGGCGACGCGCATCCGCCAGCCGCCCGAGAACTCGCTCATCGGCCGTTGCAGGTCTTCCTGGGTGAAGCCCAGGCCGGCCAGGATTTCCGAGGCCCGCGACGGCGCCGAGTCGGCGTCGATCTCGATCAGCCGGCTCCAGATCTCGCCCATCTCCTCGGGATCGGCGGTCTCCAGCCGGGTCAGCAGGTCGTGACGCTCCTCGTCGGCCTCAAGCACGGTGTCGAGCAGGGTCACGGGCGTGGCCGGGTGCTCCTGGTCCACCGAACCGATGCGGGCGTTCTTGGGCATGCTGATCTCGTCGCCGGCGGCGACCAGGTGGCCGAGGATCAGCTTGAACAGCGTCGACTTGCCCACGCCGTTGCGGCCGATCAGGCCGACCTTGGCGCCGGGAGGCAGGCTGACGGTCGCCTTGTCGAAGAACCGGCGTCCCCAGGCGTCGAAAGTAAGTTCGTTGATCTGAAGCATGTTGGGAACGCGGGGTTGGCGGGGAGGAGGCGCCCGGCTATAAGCCCGCAACCTCCCAATTCACAAACTTTCTCTGTGAGATTTTCGGAATGACCGAACGTACCTTCTCGATCCTGAAGCCCGACGCGACCCGCCGCAACATCACCGGCAAGATCAACGCCGTGATCGAGGAAGCCGGCCTGCGCATCGTCGCTCAACGCCGCGTCCACCTGACCGAAGCTCAGGCCAAGAAGTTCTACGAAGTGCACGCCGAGCGCCCGTTCTACGGTGAACTCGTCGCCCAGATGACCGCCGAGCCGGTCGTCGTGCAGGTCCTGGAAGCCGAAGGCGCCGTGGCCAAGTACCGCGAAGTCATGGGCGCCACCAACCCGGACAACGCCGCCGAAGGCACCATCCGCAAGCTGTTCGCCCTGTCGATCGGCGAAAACTCGGTCCACGGTTCGGACAGCCTCGAGAACGCGGGCATCGAAATCGCCCAGTTCTTCACCGACGCCGACATCGTCGGCTAAGGCTTTCGAGCTTTAGAATTGCGAAAAGGCCGGCGGGGCGACCCGCCGGCCTTTTTGTTTGGGGGGTCTTTCTCGCTGGGCTCTTGCTTCTCGCCACCCCTCCAACCGCCTTCCTCGCCCTCGTGGCGAGGATCCATGGTGGGGCGTTCTCAGAACTTGACGGTGAAGCTCGGCGCTCCGCGCAAGGTCTGATCCTTCTGAGCAGGCGGACGCATGGGTCCTCGCCACGAGGGCGAGGAAAGCAGATTTAAGTGCGGTCTAAAGCGGCGCCGCTACGCCAGCCCCGGATAAAGATCATCCCAGAACGGATTCGTCCGCTCGATCAGATTGATCTTCCACTGCCGTGGCCAGCGCTTGAGTGACCGTTCCCGCTGGAACGCCGTGGCCATGTCCTCGTGGGATTCATACCAGACCAGCCGCTTGAGGCCGTACTTCTTGGTGAAGCCTGGGATCAGTCCCTCCCGATGCTCCCAGGTCCGGCGAGTCAGATAGCCTGTCGCGCCGATGTACAGCGTCTTCAACGGCTCGTTGGCCATGATGTAGACGGCGATGTAGCGCTCTTCGCTCTGCATTAGGCGAGCGTGGATCGAAGGCAAAAAAGAAGGCCAGCGGAAAAGCCGACGTTTTCGTCTCGCTTAGCCCTCAACCGCCTTCCTCGCCCTTGTGGCGAGGATCCATGCCGGAGCCTTCTCAAAAATTGGAGGAGGAAACTGGGCGGTCAGCGCCTGTCCGGACGCAACTGAGCTGGCGGACACATGGATCCTCGCCACAAGGGCGAGGAAAGCAAAGAGGTGGAGGCGAGAGCTGGGGACCCCTCAAAGCCCCCGCACGAACTGCGCCAGCACCGCCGGATAGAGCCTGTGCTCTTCCTTCAGCACCCGCGCCGCCAGGGCGTGATCGTCGTCGCCAGCCTCGATCGCCACCCGCGCCTGGCCCAGGATCGGACCTTCGTCCACCCCGGCCGTGACCAGGTGCACCGTGCAGCCGGCCTCCGCATCCCCCGCCGCGATGGCCCGGGCGTGGGTGTCGAGGCCTGGATACTTGGGTAGCAGGGACGGATGGATGTTCAGCATCCGGCCTTCCCACGCGTCGACCAGGAAAGGCGTGAGGATCCGCATGTAGCCGGCCAGGGCGATGACCTCGATCCCGCGCTCACGCAGGGCCGCGTCGACCGCGCGCTCGTGGGCCTCGCGGTCCTTGCCGAACGGCTTGCTTTCGACGCACAGCGCCTCGATCCCGGCCGCTTCAGCGGTGGCGAGCCCACCGGCGTCAGCTTTGTTGGCCAGCACCAGGGCGATCTCGAACGGGCAGTCCGGAGCCTGGGCGGCGCGGACCAGGGCCTCCATGTTGGAGCCCCGGCCCGAGATCAGGGCGGCGACCTTGGTCCGCGTGGCCATTAGGCGGCGGCCAGTTGGCCGCAAACAAACGCGTCTTCGCCGGCGTTGAGCAGGGCGGCGAGCACTGGCTCCACGTCGGCTTGCGCGACGATCAGGATGAAGCCGACGCCGCAGTTGAACGTGCGGCGCAGTTCGTGGGCGTCGATCTGGCCAACCTCCTGCAGCCACTGGAACACCGGCGGCAGGGCCCAGGCGTTCCAGTCGAACTGCGGGATCAGGCCCTCGGCGATGCAGCGCGGCGGGTTCTCGATGAGGCCCCCGCCGGTGATGTGGGCGCCGCCCTTGACCCGGCCCGACTGAAGCAGCGGCAGGATCGACTTCACATAGATGCGGGTCGGGGCCATCAGGGCCTCGGCCAGCGTCTTGCCGTCTTCAAACGGGCAGGGGGCGTCCCAGGCCAGGCCCGAACGCTCGACCACGCGTCGCACCAGCGAATAGCCGTTCGAGTGCGGACCCGACGAGCCGATGCCGATGATCACGTCGCCGGCCCGCTGCTTGTCGAGCTTGGGCAGGACGCCGTCGCGTTCGACGGCGCCGACCGAGAAGCCGGCCAGGTCGTATTCGCCGTCATTGTACATGCCCGGCATCTCGGCGGTCTCGCCGCCCACCAGGGCCGCGCCGGCCAGCTTGCAGCCCTCGGCGATGCCGGCGACCACGCTCTTGGCGGTCTCGACGTCCAGCTTGCCGGTGGCGAAGTAGTCCAGGAACATCAGCGGCTCGGCGCCCTGCGCCAGCAGGTCGTTGACGCACATGGCCACCAGGTCGATGCCGACGGTGGCGTGCATGCCAGCGTCGATAGCGATGCGCAGCTTGGTGCCGACGCCGTCGGTCGTCGTAACCAGCAGGGCGTCCTCGTAGCCGGCCGCCTTCAGGTCGAACAGAGCGCCGAAGCCGCCGAGGCTGGCTTCCGCGCCGGGGCGGCGGGTCGCTTTCGCCAGCGGCTTGATGGCGTCCACAAGGGCGTTGCCGGCATCGATGTCGACGCCCGCCTGGGCGTAGGTCAGGCCGCCGGCTTGGTCGGTCTTCGGATCGCTCATCGGGTCGCTCATCTGTGGTTCCAGGCCCTTCGCGGACCCTCTCGGGCGCTTTGGGACAGAAAAGTGGCTGCTCCGCAACGCTTGACGCTTGCAGACTCGGGGGTGCGCGAGGCTATTAGCAGCCGATGACGCCGATCACCACCACCGCCGCGCTGGCGGAGTTCTGTAATGGTTTGAAGGGGCAGCCCTTCATCGCCGTGGACACCGAGTTCATGCGCGAGACCACCTATTGGCCCAAGCTCTGCTTGATTCAGGTCGCTTCGCCGTCTTCGGACGCCGTGATCGACCCGCTGGCGGACGGCCTCGACCTCGAGCCGCTGCTCGAACTGATGCGCGACGAGACCCTGCTCAAGGTGTTTCACGCCGCCCGTCAGGACGTCGAGATCTTCAACAATCTCAAAGCGATGCCAACGCCGCTGTTCGACACCCAGGTGGCCGGCATGGCCGCGGGTTTCGGCGAGCAGATCGCCTATGACGCCCTGGTGCGTCAGATGTTGAAGATCGAGATCGACAAGTCGAGCCGCTTCACCGACTGGGCGCGCCGCCCGCTGACCGACGCCCAGCTGGCCTACGCCCTGGCCGACGTGACGCACCTGGCGCGTCTGTTCCCGGTGCTGCGCGATCGCCTCCAGGAATCGGGCCGCCTGGCCTGGGTCGAGGAGGAGATGAAGGCGCTCAGCGATCCGGCCGCCTATGACGTCGATCCGGAAAAGGCCTGGCGCCGCCTGCGTCCGCGCAAGACCCAAGCCAAGTACCTGGCCGTGTTCAAAGCCGTCTCGGCCTGGCGCGAGCGCACCGCCCAGCAGCGCGACCAGCCGCGCGGCCGCATCCTCAAGGACGAGGCCATCGACGAACTGGCCACCCAGGCTCCGACTTCGCTGGACGGCCTGAACACCCTGCGCGGCGTGCCCAAGGGCTTCGGCGGCAGCAAGTTCGGTCCCGACCTGCTGGCCGCGATCAAGGCCGCCCTGGCCGATCCCGAGGGCTACGCCCCCGTGGTCGACAAGCCCGGCCCGCCGCCGCCGCCCTCGGCCGGCGCCGTGGTCGAGCTGCTGAAGGTTCTGCTCAAGGCTCGCGCCGAAGAGGCCGGCGTGGCGTCCAAGCTGATCGCCACCGTCTCGGATCTCGAAAAGATCGCCGCCGACGACGAGGCTGAAACCCCGGCCCTGCAAGGCTGGCGTCGCGACGCCTTCGGCACGGACGCCTTGAAGATCAAGCGGGGCGAACTGGCCCTGGTGCTCGACGGGACCAAGGTCCGTGTCGTCGAGGTTCGCCGGGCTCCCCGCCCGGCCTGATACCGTCGTTCCGGCGGCGCGACTCAAAAGGGGTTGCGCCGTCGCCGACCCGGCGCGAAGAGCAAGCGCTGCTTTTGTGCAAGACGGCACAGCGGCCATTTGGCCGACATGTTTTGACAAAATCATCGTGACCTCCGGGCGCTATAAGGGCGTCGCGGAGATGTCGGCCGTGGGGACGGCCGAAGACTGGGGATTTAGGTCGAGTTGGCGTACGCGGAACAGGATCCGTGGCTGGTCAGGGCCGCGCGTAGTTATGCAAGACCGGCAAAGGCCCTGCGGCAGCAGATTCCTCTGCGTCTCTTTGTCATCGCGATGGTCTGTGCGGCGATCGGCCTGGCGCCGCGCTTTTCCTTCATGCTGCCTTGGGCGTTCGCCTGTCTCGCGGCGCAAGGTCTCCAGGCCGTGGCCCTGCGCGGCTTCGAGGGAAATCCGGGCCGCTGGGTTCTCGCCTGTCTGGGCGCCGACTTCCTGCTGGCCGTCGCGTTCGGCTGGCTGGCGGTGCCGCTGTGGCGAACGGGCCTGCCCGCCGGCGCGGCTGGCGGCGCTCTGCTTCTGGCCGGCTCGGTGATGACCGCTCTGATGGGGGCCAAGGGGTCGCGAATGGCCTTCGCGGTCACCGCCACGCCGCATCTGGCCTATCTCTTCATCTCGCCGGTCCTGGCCGCCAACCACGAGGACGTGGGTGTGAAGGCCTTCCTGATCGGCGGCGGACTGATGGTGCTGGTCACATCGCTGGTTTTCGGCTGGTCGCGCCAGACCCTGATGGCCGAGCGCGAGGCGAGGACGGCCGCCGAGATCCGCCGCGAACAGGCTGTGGCCGCCGACGCCGCCAAGAGCGCCTTCGTCGCCATGGTCAGCCACGAACTGCGCACGCCGCTCAGCGCCATCCTGGCCGGGGCCGGCGAGATCGCCCGCACTTCCCGCGGCCAGGCCCGGGGCAAGGCCGGTCTGATCGCCGACGCCGGCGTGATGATGCGGGCCCTGCTCAACGACCTGCTCGACCTGTCGAAGATCGAAGCCGGCCGCATGACCGTCGAGTCGATCGACTTCGCGCCGCGCCTCCTGATCTGCGACACCCTGCGGTTCTGGCGCGCCGAGGCCCGAGACAAGGGGCTGGCGCTGCGCTTCACCGGCGGTCGCCACCTGCCGCGCTGGATCAAGGGCGACCCGGTGCGTCTGCGCCAGGTGCTCAACAACCTGCTGTCCAACGCCATCAAGTTCACGCCCGAGGGCCGGATCTGCGTGGCGCTGGAGATGACCCCGCGCGCCGAGGGCGGGCTGCTGCTGACCCTGGCGGTCACCGACACCGGGCCGGGCCTGGGTCCGGAACAGCTGGCGCGGCTCTTCACCGCCTACGACCAGCTGGGCGCCGACACCGCCCGAACCTTCGGCGGCACGGGTCTGGGCCTGGCCATCAGCCGCGATCTGGCCCGCCTGATGGGCGGCGATCTCGCCGCCGAGCCGGTCGAGGGACCCGGGGCGCGCTTCGTACTCACGTTGCCGGCCCCGGTCGGCGAGGAGCCGCCCGCGCCAGAGCCGCTGGACGCGTCCGCCGACGGTTTCGACGACGCGCCGGCCGTCCTGGTGGTCGACGACCACGAGATCAACCGCCGCACCCTGGCCCAGGTGCTGGAGGCCTTCGGCCTGGATGTCACCCTGGCGGCTGACGGCGAAAGCGCGCTGGTTCTCGCCGGCGAGACGCGCTTCGACGTGGTGCTGATGGACGTCAACATGCCCGGCCTCGACGGGCTGGACACCACCCGCCGGCTGCGCGCCGACGGCCTCAACCAGCAGACGCCGGTGGTGGCGGTGACCGGCGCGGTCAGCCCGGCCGAGATGGCCGCTTGCCGCGCGGCGGGCATGCAGGACTTCGTCGAGAAGCCGTTCGAGGTCGCCGCCCTGCACGCCGTCCTGGTGCGGGTGCTGGGCGCCGCCTAGGCGACGTCAGCCCACCAGGTGGACCACAGCCTGGCTGGCCGCCAGGCCCAGGGCGCCCAGCACCACCAGGTGATAGGCCGCGCCGAGCAGGACGGTCCGCTTCACCGACCAGCCCTCCTTGGCGCCGAACGCGGTCGCTACGTCCTGCTGCAATCGCCTGGCGGGGCTTTCGACGGCCTTCGAGCCGGCATTGGCCAATCGTACGATGTCGCCCCGTGGCGGGCTCGAAGGCGCTTGAACCTGGTCCTGATGTTCGTAGGCGACTTGCTTCTGCATGCCGGCTTTCTCCCCGTGCTTAGACGAGGAGCTTCAGCTTGGCGTGGCTAACAAACCATGCTCGCGGAACGTCGTTCCGCCTGCGGCGCGCTGTCGCGGCCTTCAGACAGGAAAGCCTAGAGCGGCGCGATCTTCAGCTTCAGGCTCAGCACCTGGGCCAGGGTCGAGGCCCGCTTGGCGGTCTGTTCGCCCAGCAGCATGGCCGCATAGCCCTCTTCGGCCGACAGCTGGACGTCGCTCTTGTCGATCGTCAACCGTGAGCGCGACAGCAGGGCCGGGCTGCGGCCCGACAGGTCACAGCCTAGCCGGATGGCCGCGCCCAGGGCCCGGGCGCGCTTGATGCGGGCGGGGCTGAGCAGGCGTTCCAGCACGTCCAGCTCCGGCGGCGTGAAGGCCGTGGCGTGGCGGGCGAAGGCGGCCGCCGCCAGGAAGGCGCGTTCGGCGTGGGTCTGGCCGGCGATCGGGGCGCGCAGCACCTGCTCGAACACCAGATCAGCGCGATGGTCGGGGTGCAGGCGGGCGCCGAGGTCGGCCAGGCGGCAGGCGGCCGCCGTCAGCACCGCGTCGCGGCCGTCGAACAGCGGCTCCAGCTTGTCGAAGGCCGGCGTCAGCCAGGTCTGCAGGGCCACGCCCAGGTCGTCGGCCACGCCCTGGCGGGCCGTCAGCGAGGCGCAGCCTTCGATCAGCGGGTCCAGGCCACGCACGCGCGGCGGCATGGCCTCGAACAGCAGGCCCTCGCGCACGCCGAAGGCCGAGATCTCGATGCGCTTGAGATCTAGGCGCTCGATCAGGCTTTCCAGCACGATGGCGGCGTAGGGTAGGGTCTCGATCCGCTTCTTGGACATGCCCTCGATGCGTTCGAGCGAGCTTTTCGACTGGTGCGACACCAGGCGCGCGGCCTCCAGGGCCTCGACGCGGCCGATCTCGTACTGGTGCACCACCTGCAGCGGGTAACCGGAAAGCCGCATGTGCAGCAAAGCCAGGTTCCGCCAGGCGCCGCCGACGGCGTGGAAGGTGTCGGCCTTGAAGGCCTCGGCCACGGGGGCCAGGCGCTGGGCGGCCAGGCGGCGCACGCGGTCGGCGTCGAAGCCTTCGGTCAGGCCCAGGCTGAACGGCCCCAGCGGCAGGGTCACGCCCTGGCCGGCGCCGGTCGTCTCCAGCCGCACCAGCTCCAGGCTGGCTCCGCCCAGGTCGCCGACCACGCCCGTGGCGTCCGGCGTTCCGGCCAGCACGCCGAGCGCGGCGTAGCGGGCCTCTTCCTCGCCCGACAGAATACGGATCGAAAGGCCCGTCTCTTCCAGCACCCGCTTGACGAAGGCCGGACCGTCGGAGGCCTCGCGCACTGCGGCGGTGGCGGCGACGAAGGTCTCGGCCGGCTGCACGGCCTTCAGCACCGCCTTGAAGCGCTTCAGCGCCGCCATCGTCTGGGTGACGCCATCAGGGGCCAGACGGTTCTTGGAGCCGAGTTCGCGGCCAAGGCCGGCGAGCACCTTCTCGTTGAACACGGTCCAGATGGCGCGGCCTTCCAGCCGGTACACCACCAGGCGCACCGAGTTCGAGCCGATATCGATCACGGCCGCGTCGCGCGGCGCCGAGAGGGGCATGAGGCTGGTTTAACGCATTCGGCGCTCAGGGGAAGCGGCGGCCTTGGACGAAACCGTCACGAAAGCCGTCGCTCCCCAGGTTTTGGGCGCCGGATCCTAGCGCTTGCGCTTCGGACCCACGTGGTCGAAGGCCCGCGGCAGGTCCTGCACGTGATGCCCGCGGCCCGACAGGCTGGGGTTGGTCATGAAGTATTCGTGGGCCGAGAAGGCGCCCTTGCTCTCCCAGGCCGGATCGCGGGCGTAGTGGCCCTCGCTGTCGAGGCGCCAGCTCTGGGCCTCGTCATTGAGGTTGGCGACCATGATCTGGCTCAGCACCTGCTGGTGCACGGTGGGCGTCTCGACCGGCACCAGGCTTTCCACCCGGCGGTCGAGGTTGCGCGGCATCCAGTCGGCCGAGCTGATGAAGGCCCGGGTCTGGGCGCTGGGCATGTCGGCGCCGTTGGCGAAGGCCACCACGCGGCTGTGCTCCAGGAAGCGGCCGACGATCGACTTGACGCGGATGTTCTCCGACAGTCCGACAATGCCCGGCCGCAGGCAACAGATGCCGCGCACGACCAGATCGATCTGCACGCCGTCCTGGCTGGCGGCATAGAGGGCGTCGATGATCTGCGGATCGACGACGGCGTTCATCTTGGCCCAGATGCCGGCCGGCTTGCCGGCGCGGGCGTTGGCGGCCTCGGCGGCGATCATCGCCAGCAGGTCGGGCTTCAGCGTCTGGGGCGAGAACGACAGCTTCTCCAGCGCGCCGGGTTGGGCGTAGCCGGTGATGAAGTTGAACAGCTTGCCGCCGTCGCGACCCATGGCCGGATCGCAGGTGAACAGCGAAAGGTCAGTATAAACCCTCGCCGTCTGCGGGTGATAGTTGCCGGTGCCGAAGTGGCAGTAGGTGCGCAGGGACTCGCCCTCGCGCCGCACCACCACCGACAGCTTGGCGTGGGTCTTCCAGTCGACGAAGCCGAACACCACGTGCACGCCAGCCCGCTCGAGGTCGCGCGCCCACTTGAGGTTATTTTCCTCGTCGAAGCGCGCCTTGATCTCCACCAGGGCGGTGACGTTCTTGCCGTTGTCGGCGGCCTCGATCAGGGCCGCCACGATCGGGCTGTCCTTGGAGGTGCGGTACAGCGTCTGCTTGATCGCCAGCACATTGGGATCGCGGGCGGCCTGGCGGATGAACTGCACCACCACGTCGAAGCTCTCGAACGGGTGGTGGACCAGGATGTCCTTCTCGCGGATCGCCGCGAAGCAGTCGCCGCCGTGGTCGCGCACCCGCTCGGGGAAGCGGGCGTTGTAGGGCTTGAACTTCAGGTCCGGGCGATCCGGCGGGATCAGCTCGCTCATCTGGGCCAAACCGAGCTTGCCGTCGACCAGCACCACGTCCTCGGGTTGGGCGCGCAGGCCCTCGGTGATGAACTCGCGCAGGTCGGCGGGCATGGTGGTCTGGATTTTCACCCGCACCACGCGGCCCAGGCGGCGCTTCTTCAGGCGCGCCTCGAACTCGCGCACCAAGTCTTCGGCCTCTTCCTCGATCTCCAGGTCGCTGTCGCGGATCAGGCGGAACAGGCCCCGGCCCTCGACCTCGTAGCCGGGGAACAGGTGGTCGAGGAACAGGATGATGAAGCTTTCCAGCGCCACGATCTTGCGTTCGCGCTTGCGGCCCTTCAACGGGCCGGCCGAAAGCTCCCAGAAGCGCTGCACCTGGTTGGGGATCGGCGCCAGGGCGTAGAGGTGCTTGTCGTCCGAGATCCGGCGCAGCTTCAGCGCCAGGCAGAAGCCCAGGTTCGGGATGAACGGGAACGGGTGGGCCGGATCCACCGCCAGCGGCGTCAGCACCGGGAAGATGCGCGACTTGAAGATCTCCTCGGCCCGCTCGCGGTCGGCGCCGACGATGTCCTTGGCGTCCAGCAGCTTCAGGCCCTCGGCCCACAGCTCGGCGCGCACTTCGCGCCAGATCTTCTGCTGCTCGCTCATCAGCTCGAAGGCCGAGGCGTTGATGCGGGTCAGTTGCTCGCCCGGCGTCAGGCCGTCCTGGCTGACCACGCGCACGCCCTCGCGCACCTGGCCCTTCAGGCCGGCCACGCGCACCATGTAGAATTCGTCGAGGTTGTTGGCGCTGATCGACAGGAAGCGCAGGCGTTCCAGCAGCGGGTGGCGCGGGTTGGCGCTTTCCTCGAGGACGCGCTGGTTGAAGGCCAGCCAGGAGAGCTCTCGGTTGAAGAACCGCTCGGGCGCGGCCAGCAGGTCTTCGTCGAGCACGAGGCGCGCGCGATCCTCGGGCGCGGTCTCCACCTTGTGAGGGGCGGGCGCGAGGGCGGCGGCGTCGGTCATCGTCTACTCCAGGGCAACGGTCCGCATCGTGACCGAGCCTGATGACAGCCGCAAGACAAACGCCGTTTCTTCAGGCGGATCGAGGTGTTCGGCTCAGTCCTCGAAGCTGTCGTCGTCGCCGAAGGCCAGGATCTGGGCGGCGAAGGCGCGGGTGATTCCGCGACCGCTTTCCGACGCCGCCTCGTCCAGCAGCGCCACCAGGGCCACGGCCTCGGGCGCGCTGCGCGGGATACGGCGCAGCAGGAAGGCGTAGACGTCGTCGGCGGGGCGGATCAGGCGGTCGGCGAAGGCGCGGCGCAGCACGGCCTCCAGCACCACGTCGTCGGGCTCATCTATCAGGGCCGCGGTCAGGGCGTTGAGACGCGAGCGCAGGTCCGGCACCACCGTCTGCCATTCCAGCGGCGCGGTCTGGGCCGTCAGCAGCAGGCTGCCGCCGTCGACCCCGGCCATGTTCAGCAGGTGGAAAAGATCTTCGTCCGAGACCACGCCGCCCAGGGCGCGGCGGTCGGCGTCCTCGACCAGGATCGGCCGGCCGCGCAGGGCGGGCAGGTCCAGCGGCGCGAGGTTGGGATCGGCGGCGTCGATGATCACCGCGCCGGCCTGGGCGGCCCAGGCGCGCGCCAGGTGCGTCTTGCCGCTTCCCGACGGGCCGATCAGGGCCAGGCGGCCATTGGGCCACGCCGGCCAGGCGTCGACGGCGCGCACGGCGTCCTCGTTGGCCGGCGAGACGGCGAAGTCGTCCCGCTCGAAGCTGGGCGGACGTTCCAACGGCAATTTCAGCTGGCTCAAGGTCGGGGCGAAGTCACATGGTGAATGGGTTGGCAAGCTATAGGCGGCTGGGACTCCGACAGCGAGACGGCGAACCGGCGCGCTTGGGGATAGAGCGGGCGATAGGTGTGGACGCTGGTCCAGGGTGTGGACGCTAATGTGGACGCCCGTGTGGACGGGCTGTGGTCAGATGGTTTCCAGCACGGTCGCGCCGTCCGGCGCCACGGCGTGCAGCACGTGGAAGCGCGCGCCGGGGCGTCGATCCGCCAGCGCCTGGGCGATGCGGCGGGCGCGAGTCAGGGCCGGCTCGTTCGAGGCCAGCCGCCGCCACTCCAGTCCGACCGGCGACAGCACATAGACGCCGAACGAGGTCGGGGCGGCCAGCGACGCGCCCAGGCCGTGCTCGCCCTCCATCGTCACCGTCGCCAGCGAAGTGGCCGCCATCGGCAGGTTGAAGGTGTCGCCGCCGCCGGAGATCAGGCCTGCCGCCTCCAGGGCGACGGCTTCCGGCTTGCTGAAGCCGCAGGCCTCCTGGAACACCACGTCGTTCAGCGAATGGGCGGCGGCCGTGGCGAAGAGGCCGATGGTGCGCGACGGCAGTTCGGCCAGCAGACGCATGGCGTGCACCGAGAAACTGCCGGGCGACAGCATCTCGCCGGCCAGCACCATTCCCCACAGCGTGAGGGCTCGGTCGCCGTGGGCGCGCTCCACGTGATCGACGAAGGCGTTCATCCAGGCCGGATCGACCCTGGCCTGGGTCCGGCCGCGCGTGGCGTGTTCGGCGATGCGGGCCACCGTCTCGCGCGCCGTCTGGCGACGGGCGAACTCGCGAAGCTGGGTCGAGACCGCCCGCGACAGCAGGGCGTCCGATCCCGTCGCCGCGCCCATCAGGCCGGTCGCGAAGGCGGGCGGGGCGTCGTGGCCTTCGGGGCCGGCGACCAGGCGTCCCAGAACGGCGGGACGGACGGGCGACGAGGTCGGCGTTTCAATCGACAGGTACAACGGACTCTTGGCCTCGCGCGGAATGCGTCATGATCCGGCGGCCGGCGTGTCAAATCGGCCCGCCGCCATGATTCTCAGCGACCTTCAGGCAAGGCTCGCGCCATTCCGGAGAGCCTCCTGGCCCAGACCGCCGCCACCGCCGATCTCGCCGCCTGGCGCGCCGAGATGACCAAGCCGCCCGGCGCGCTGGGCCTGGCCGCCCGCGCGGTGCAGCTGAAGGTCAACAAGATCATCCCGGAGAAGGTGCACGCGGCGATCACCGCCGCCATGCAGGGCATGACACGGGCCATTTTGACGGGCTCGGACTTCGCCACCGGCGCGCCGCTGGTCCAGGCCACGCTGGACGAGCGGCTGGTTCGCGTGCGGGCGGCCATCGACGGCTGGAAGAAGGCCGCCGCCGCCGAGGGCGGCATCGCCGGGGCAGGGGGCTTCGTGCTCGCCGCCGCCGACTTCCCGCTCTTGATGAGCTTCAAGATCAAGCTGCTGTTCGAGATCGCCGCCGCTTTCGGCCATGACGGCGCGGAACTCTCCGAGCGGCTCTACATCCTGCACATCTTCGAGCTGGCCTTTTCGGACTCGGGTCACCGCGCCCGGGTGTTCGAGGCCATGGACGGCTGGGACCAGCGCCAGCACCCGACCGACCTCTCTGGCTTCGACTGGCGCGCCTTCCAGCAGCAGTATCGCGACCACATCGATCTTGCGAAACTGGCTCAGCTCCTGCCCGTCGTCGGCGCGCCGGTCGGGGCGATCGTCAACTGGCGTCTGGTCGAGAAGCTGGGGCACACGGCAGTGATGGCGTATCGTATGCGGCTTGAATCTCTTCAACCTCTCCCAGAGGGAGAGGGAGGGGCCCATGCGTAGCATGGGAGGGTGAGGGGTTAGGGACCTTTCCGGATAAGGCGCGGATCAAGGGTGACGAGACCGCCAGCGGCGTACGCCCTCACCCTCCCACCGCTTCGCGGCGGGCCCCTCCCTCTCCCCACGGGAGAGGTTTTAAAGAAGCGCCTGGTCGATCGCCTTCTGCAGGTTCTCTGGGCTCTCGGCCCCGACCACCGCCACCTTGCCGGCGAAGATCGCCACCGGCACGCCGGTGACGCCGCCGCGCACGGCCATGGCGTGCTGCTGGACGATCACGTCCTTGTCGGCGCCTTCCGACAGCAGGCCCAGAACCGCCACCTCGTCCATGCCGGCGCCCTTGGCGATGTCGGCCAGCACCACGGGATCGCCGATATCGCGGCCCTGCTCGAAATAGGCCGCGAACAGGGCCTCGACCACCTCGTCCTGCACGGCCGCGCCGCGCGCCCAGCGGATCAGACGGTGGGCGGCGCTGGTGTTGGGCGACAGGGCGATCTTGTCGAAGGCGAAGTCGATGCCTTCCTCGGCCCCAGCTTCCTGCAGCGCCTTATGCACGGCCTTCAGCCGCACCGGATCCTTGAACTTGCCGGCCATGTAGGCGGCGCGGTCGACGCCTTCCTCGGGAAGAGTCGGATCCAGCTGATAGGGCCGCCAGACGACGATCGGCTCGAGGTCCGGACGGGCGGCCAGGGCGCTCTTCACCCGTCGCCAGCCCAGATAGCACCACGGGCAGACGACGTCGGCGACGACGTCGACGGTGATCGGCTGACCCATAACTTGCTCCTAGACGGCTTTCTGGAGCGCCAGCGAGGCGGCGCGTTCCAGCGCATGGATGGCGGTTTCGCCCGGCTCGATCTGGGCCACGCCGATGTCGAACTCGCAGACGAATGGGCTGCGGTCCTCGCCGGCGTCGAAGGCGGTGCAGCCGATGACGGCGGCGATGCGCTCGGCGGCGGCCTTGGCGGCGGCCAGGTTGGTGGCCGGCAGGGCCAGCGCGAAGACTTCCGGCGCCAGGCGGGCGGCGGTGTCCTCGACGCGGACCAGGCGACCGACCATCGAGCCGATCTGCGGGATGGCCCGGTCCAGCCAGCCGTTCTGCCGCGCCCAGACGACCTCGGGCTTGTCGGCGACGCGCAGCACGCCGATCGACAGCGGCCGCCCACGCTCGCGCGCCGCGCCGGCCAGCCGCGCCAGGTGGGCGGCGAACAGGTCGCGGGTGAAGAGGCCGGTGGCGGCGTCCATCAGGCCCGAGCTGCGGGCCTTCTCCAGCGCGCCGCGAATGGCTTCGCCGCGACGGTAGTTGCGGGCCAGCTCGATCACGCGGCGGGCGGTGTCGCCCTCCGGCGTCTGGGGCGAGGCCACGTCGGAGACGCCGCGATGGAACGCCTCGGACATGGTCACGTAGCTCTCGGCGTTCATGTAGAGCAGAGCCGGGATGTGGAAGAGCCGGGTGTTGCGGCGCATGCCGGCGGCGATCGACATCGCCTCCTGCTGGTTCTCGCCGGCCCACAGCACCACCGCGTCGAACGCCCGCTCGTGCAGGTAGTCGAAGGCTGTGTAGGCGGTGAAGGCGCCGACCACGTCCGCGCCGCCGCGGGTCAGGGCGTTGGAGAGGGCCAGGAACTGCGGGGCGGGCTCGCCGATGGCCAGTACGCGATAAGGCGTGGCCGTGGGCTCGGGCAGGTCCAGCCGGCGGCCGCGATCGCCGAAGGTGGTCAGGCGAAGCTCGAACTCTTCCTCGGCGATGGCTGTGCGGACCAGGGACTCCAGGCGCAGCACCGCCTGCGACGGATGCAGCGGCGGCGACAGGGTCAGGTCGAAGGCGGCCTGGCCGGCGTCGGTGCCCGGCTCGCCGATGGCGATCACCGGCAGGCGGCGCGGGGCCACGGCGGCCTTGAGGCGGCGAGCCAGCGTCTGGCTGTCGGGACCGGCCGCGTCGATGTCGACGATCACGGCCTCGATCTGCAGATCGCCCAGCGCCGCCAGGGCCGCATAGGGGCCGCGGGCGGTGATGGTGCGCCAGCCCAGCCGGTCCAGCCCCTCGGAAAGGGGACCGGCCCGCGTGTCGTCACGCGCCACGATCAGGATCCGGGCGTTCACCGCCAAATTCGTTCTCCGCTGGCGCAGGGCCTCGATTCGCGAGCCAACATAGCAGAGGCGGGGGTGCGGCAAAGGGATGCAAGGTCGCAGCCTTTACCTTGTCGACAGGTGGTTTGCGGCCGGGCTTGCCTGACCGAGCGTCAGCCGGGTCCTACTGGCGCCAACAGAACAGAAAACGGGAGGAACGCATGGGCCAGGGACCGCTGTCGGGGCTGAAGGTGCTGGAGTTCGCCGGGATCGGCCCGGGGCCGTTCTGCGGCATGCTGCTGTCGGACCTCGGCGCAGACGTCGTGCGCATCGACCGCAAGGGCTCGGGCCGCTCCTCGCCCGCCGACGTCACCGCCCGCGGCCGCCGTTCGGTGGCGCTGGACCTCAAGCAGCCAGCCGCGGTCGAAACCTGCCTCAAGCTGATGGAGACCGCCGACGCGGTGTTCGAGGGCTTCCGTCCCGGGGTGATGGAACGCCTGGGCCTGGGACCCGACGTCGCCCTGGCCCGTAACCCCAGGCTCGTCTACGGCCGCATGACCGGCTGGGGCCAGACCGGCCCCTACGCCAAGGCCGCCGGCCACGACATGAACTACATCGCCATCACCGGCGCCCTCGACGCCATCGGGACGGAGGACAAGCCGATCCCGCCGCTGAACCTGGTCGGCGACTTCGGGGGCGGGGCGCTCTATCTGGCCTTCGGCCTGCTGGCGGGGGTGATCCATGCGCGCGAGAGCGGTCAAGGCCAGGTCATCGACTGCGCCATGAGCGACGGCGCGGCCTCGCTGATGGCGATGTTCTACGGCTTCAAGGCCATGGGCATGTGGCGCGAGGGGCGGCGCGGCAACCTGCTCGACGGCGGGGCCCACTTCTACGACACCTATCGCTGCGCCGACGGCAAGTGGGTGTCGATCGGCTCGATCGAGCCGCAGTTCTACCTGCTGCTGCTGGAGAAGACCGGCATCACCGACCCGCACTTCCAGGCCCAGATGAGCCGGGAGGACTGGCCGGCCCTGCGCGAGAAGCTGGCCGCCGTGATCGTCACCAAGACCCGCGACGAATGGTGCGCGCTGATGGACGCCACCGATGTCTGCTTCGCCCCTGTCCTCTCCATGGACGAGGCCCCCGACCACGCCCACAACAAGGCCCGCGAGACCTTCGTCGAGGTCGCCGGCGTCATCCAGCCCGCGCCCGCGCCGCGCTTTTCAGCCACGCCAGGCGTCATCCAGGGCCCGCCACCGAAGATCGGGGCTGACAACGCCCAGGCCCTGTCGGACTGGGGCTTCGATGGCGCGGCCATCGCCGAACTGGAGGCGTCTGGGGCGCTGTAGGGGCGAGGTTTTCGCACCCTCGCCAAACTGACAACCACGTTCAGGCGCGGTTCAGGCGGCGAATCCTAATTTCGACCTGTAACCGGCCGCTGCGCCAACCCGTCCCTCGATGTGGCGTCCGGTTCAGGCAAGTCCTGCGGAGACGCGTCGCTTTCCCTGAGGCGGCGCGTCTTTGACTGTTTGGCGACAAGCAGAGCCGCCAAGGGTTGCTTCACCAGGCGGGCGAGGGCAGTTTCCGGCGGATGCAGCCCCCCAAGGCCCCCATCCGCTGGCGAGACCTCGATCTCGACCCGATCCACTGGATCCAGGAAATTCTCCG
This sequence comes from Caulobacter sp. SRI_008, assembly GCF_057586355.1. Classification (NCBI taxonomy): domain Bacteria; kingdom Pseudomonadati; phylum Pseudomonadota; class Alphaproteobacteria; order Caulobacterales; family Caulobacteraceae; genus Caulobacter; species Caulobacter sp. SRI_008. The sequence goes on along the minus strand of NZ_JBYCZS010000005.1, from coordinate 29,483 downwards.
CGTCCTCGGCCTGGCCCTGTCCCGGCTGTGGGGGCGCGACGTCATGCTCTACGTCGGCGGCGTCTCGTTCTTCGCCCTGCTGGCCGTGTTCCCGGGCCTGGCCATACTGATCGGGCTCTACAGCCTGCTGCTGGATCCCAGCACAGCCGCCCGCCAGGCCGACGCCCTGGCCTTCATGATGCCGACCGGCGCTCGGCCGATCTTCCAGAGCGAGATGCAGCGCCTGGCCCATGCGCCGGTCTACACCGTCTCGCTGCAGAGCCTCGTCATCCTGGTCATCGGCGTCTACGCCGCCCATCGCGGCTTCAAGGCCCTGCTGGCCGGCCTGTCGTTCATCCATGACGAGGAGGACCAGCGCGGCTTCTTCGGCTTCAACCTGATGGCGCTGTTCGTGCTGATCGCGGCCTTCGGCCTGCTGTTCGCCATGTCGGGCATCTTCCTGACCTTCCGGCTGCTCTCCAGCACCCTGGACCTGCGGCCGCTGCAGGGCGTGTCGTGGATCCAGAGCGAGTGGAGCTGGGCGACCTTCGGCCTCGTGGTCGGCATGACCCTGATCTACCGCTACGCCATGTCGCGCGTGCCGGTCGGCTGGCGCGCCTCGATCACCGGCGGCGTCGCCGCGGCCCTGTTCTGCGTCTTCATGTCGTGGGCCAGCGCCTTCTACGTCGAGAAGGTGGCCCACCTGGGCGCGACCTACGGCTCGATCTCGGCCGTGATCATCTTCCTGATCTGGCTGTCGTGGAGCGTGAACGCGGTGTTCTTCGGCGGGGCCCTGGCCACCGAGGTCGAGATCGCCCTCGACGAGCGGCCCCAGGCCCTGCTCGACGGCCCCAAGGCCATCGGCCTCAAGGCGCCTTCGTCACCCGAAAGCTGATCGCGCCGGAGGGCAGGTCCTCGACCCCCTCCAGCGTCGCCCCCAGCTGGCGGGCTAAGTGCGGCACGTCGATGCGGGCCAGCGGATCGTCGGCCAGGAGGCGCACGGTCGCGCCAGCCGGGGCATGCTCCAGCGCCCGGCGCAGCCGCAAGGTCGGCACGGGGCAGCGATGGCCCCGGGCGTCGACCTCGATGTCGCTCATGAAAACACCTGCTCGGCCTCTTCGGCGGAGAGGATCCGATACTTGCCGGGCTCCAGGTCGCTGGGCAGCGTGATCCCGCCGATCCGCTCGCGATGCAGGGCGACCACGTGGTTGCCCATGGCCGCGAACATCCGGCGCACCTGATGATAGCGACCCTCGGTGATGGTCAGGCGGGCGGTGGTCTCGTCGACCACGTCCAGCTGCGCCGGCAGCAGCGGCTTTTCCTCACCTTCCAGCATCAGCGTCCCGCTGGCGAAGGCTTCTCCCTCCTTGCCCGACAGCGGCCGGTCGAGGCTGGCCAGATAGGTCTTGGCCACATGCCGCTTGGGCGAGATCACCCGGTGCAGGAAGTCGCCGTCGTCGGTGATCAGCAGCAGGCCCGAGGTGTCCTTGTCCAGCCGCCCCACGCTCGACAGCGCCGGATCGCGCACCTGCCAGCGACGCGGCAGCAGGTCGTAGATCTTGGCCCCGTCCTCCCGGTGCGAGCACACCACGCCCAGGGGCTTGTTCATCAGCAGCACCAGAGGGGCGGGCGGATCGACCGGAACGCCTCGGATCATCAGGTGCTGAGGCAGGTCGGCCGTCACCGCGATGCGCTTGCCGGCGTCCTTCAGCGGCACGCCGTCGAAGGTCACCTTGCCGGCCGAGACCAGAGCCTGCACCTCGCGCCGCGCGCCATAACCCAGATTGGCCAGCAGCCGATCCAGGCGCGCCATCAGCGGCTTGCTCATTTGACGGCCTCGAACACCTTGAAGCCGTTCTGGTCGATCACGGGGCGCACGCGGGTGAAGTGCTCGCCCAGCACCGCCTCGTAGGGCAGGTGGCGGTTGGCCACCAGCCACAGCGCGCCGCCCTTCTTCAGCAGGGCCGCGGCGCCGCGAATGAAGGCCTGGCCCAGCGCCTTGTCCTCGCCGCCGCCTTCATGGAACGGGGGATTGGAGACCACGAAGTCGAGGCCCGAAAGCTCCGGCAGGCCCAGCCGCACGTCGGCGTGCGAGAAGCTCACCCGATCGTCCCCCACATTGCGCCGCGCGGCGTCCAGCGCCCGGCGGTCGATGTCGATCAGGGCCAGCTTCGTCACCTTGGGCGAGGCCAGCACCTGGTGGGCCAGAACCCCAATGCCGCAGCCGAGGTCCGCGCCGGCGCCGGAAAAGGCGGGCAGGGCGCTCATCAAGAGGGCGGTGCCGGTGTCGAGGCGATCCCAGCTGAACACGCCGGGCTGGGTCCACAGGCCCTCGCCGTCGATGCGGCGCGGCGCGCCCTCGGCCAGGGCCTCGGTGAGACCCGCCGGCGCCTCGGGGCGCAGGGTGATGCAGATGCGGTGGTGACGGCGGGCGTCTTCGCCGATCTTGCAGCCGAACGCCTCCAGCTCCTTCTTCAGCCGCAGGCCGCCGCGATCCTTCGGTGCGGCCACGGTCAGCCGGCCGCCGGGCTTCAGCGCCCGCAGCATCTGGGCCAGCACATAGCGGCGCTCCACGGCGCCGGCCGGGGCCAGGGCGACGAAAGCGTCCAGCGAAGCGTCCGCCTGCTCTTCCAGCGGCTCGGCGCCCGGCACGGTCGGAGCCGTCTGGATCGCGCCGCGCGGCGTCTCGATCACCTCGCGCGGGGGAAAGCCATAGACGGCGGCGGAGGTCGTGTCGGTCATGGAGGTCAGGATCTTGATCGTAAAAGGGCGACGGGACGAAGGCCGTCTTTGAAAGGGCGTTGGTTACCTTGGGCGGGCTTCCGACGCCAGTGGGTGCGCCAGAAGGAGGGTCCGCCGTGGCCAAGCTCCGTGCGCGCCGCCTGTAAGGTCTTCGAAGCCCCGTTCGGCTTCCACGATTCCGTCGCCGCCGCGTCCATTCGGCAAGCGGCGCTCGACGCCTGGGGCAGCAACCGAGGTTGCGCGCGTGCTTGCGCGGTCGTTATGGGAGCACCATGTCGAGGCTGTGCTTTGGCAGCAGCGCCGTGAGGTTGCGCAGTTTCAGCGCCTGCTTGAGCTTGCTCTCGTTCTGAAAGTGATCGGGTCCTAGCGGTGGCAGTCGCTCGGTCTCTTCTGGCGCTGGTGCAAAAGCTCGAACGCAAACACGTGCCACCTATCCTCGCCAAATTTGACGGCCCAATAGGGTGGGCCATGTTTGAGGCCGATGCTCAGGCGGGCACCGCTGAAGGTAGGTATGACGCCCGGGATATGCCCATGGTTGTCGCCTGTTTGAAGCGATAGCTTATGCTGCCCTCCGCTATCACGATGAAGCCGCACCGGAGCTGAAATGTACGAGGAAAAGAAAAATGCAGAGGGTCGCTCAATCGCGATCCGCTTGCTTGTCGATATGCCTTGGGCGGTCAGAGCGTTTTTTGTAATCCTTCTCGTGGACCTCGGCGCGATCCTTCTTTTTGGCTTTTGCCACCGGTGGACCGGAATCGCTGCGTTCGAAACGGTCTCCGTGGAGTTGATAAGCTACCTCAAGCTAATCATCGGAGCCATCATCGGTGCCCTCTCCACTCACGCGAAGACTTTCCTCGATGGCAAGAAATAGTTTTAGCGGCATAATGCCAAGTTTGGAAAGAGATAGGGGGCCAATCTTTGTAAATATTATCCCCCCATATTTATGTAGATTTTCCAGAAATATATCTGGATGACTTATAAGTTCGTATCCGAGGCCTGAGCTTCGTCTCCACTCCAGCCTAATGATGTTGAAGACTGTTAGCGCAACAATAGCCGCGGCGAATGGAGTTGCAAAAATTAACCGAAATATCACGAATATTGGTGCATCTACGAGCAGGGCTAGAATAAGTAAGTCTGCTGTGAATTCCCATCTATAACGAGTGATGTAGAATCCAGACAACAATCGCATTCCAACCCAGGCGAGCTGAAATTTGGGGGGAAGTATGTGTGAAAGCCTCCAGCCCGTTTTGATGAAGCCCCCGTCAAGCGTCAATCCTTGGTAATCGACGACTTCATCATCTGACTTATCGATGAAATGTTCGTCGCCTAGCGGAGCGTTCAGCCTGGCCGGTAGCACCCTGGAGCCCTTGGCTATTGTATTAATATGGTGAGTACGTATGCCGCCCAAAGTCATGTGGCGCACTTTGCCATCACCAATGTATCCGGCTGCGTGATCGACAAACGCGGAGGCAAAATACATTGTGCCCCAGGATAAAATTGAATCAAATCTCTGAGTAAGAATTATGTCGCCCACCCTTAGTTGGGCGATTAAATCATCTGGGAGGCTATCGACGAAGCCAAGGCTTAATGCGCTCGCGCCTGCGCTCTCCCCATAGCGACCACGTCTAGATCGATACTTGAGGTAATCAATCAGAGCAAAGATCACGTCGGCCACCCCAATTGGATGTTGCTATCGTCGCGACCGATGCCCCGCCAGAGGGCGCAGAACGAGGTGGCGGAAGCGGTGGGATTCGAACCCACGGACGGCTTTCACCGTCGCTGGTTTTCAAGACCAGTGCCTTAAACCACTCGGCCACACTTCCGTACCGACTCGTCGCTGCCGCTTATGACAGGCTTATCGGTATTTTTGCCGCCGAGCTACGCGCCGAAGGTCGCCAGCTAAGCGGCTGTAAGCACGCTCTTATTTCCAGGTCGGTTGCGGTTCAAGGGGCGAACCCCCAGCAACTTTCAAGACCGCTGCCTTAAACCACTCGGCCACCTGTCCGGAGCGGGCGGCTATATCAGCGCTTGTGCTTCGGCTCCAGAACGATCTGTCGCAGGCATCCTTAACCAAGCCTAAAAACATCTGAACGAAGCTGAAACCACGATGGGGGACGACCATCCGGAGTTTTGGCGACGCATGCGGCGCACCTACAGTTCTGAAATCCGCGCGCTGAAGGTCCTGGGACTGACGGCGCTGGGCGCTGCGGGCCTGGCCGCCTGCGCGACGCCGTCGCCGCGCCTGCCGATCAACAAGCCGGTCGCCAGCAGTTCGCCCGACCGCGAATATCACGGTCCGCCGCCGCCCGGTTACGGCCAGGGCCTGCGCGGCACCGAGAAGCCCTATCAGATCAAGGGCATCTGGTACTATCCGAAGGCGGACCCTGACTACGACGTGGTCGGAACCGGCTCGTGGTACGGCGAGCAGTTCCACAACCGCCGCACCGCCAACGGCGAGCTGTTCGACATGGACCTGCCGTCGGCCGCCCATAAGACGCTGCCCCTGCCGTCGATCGTGGAGGTGACCAACCTCGACAACGGCAAGAAGATGCGCGTGCGGGTCAACGATCGCGGACCGTTCGTCGGCGACCGCCTGATCGACCTCTCCAAGGCCGCGGCCGACGAACTTGGCTACAAGGGCAGGGGTCTGGCCCGGGTGCGGGTGCGCTATATCGGCCCAGCGCCCAAGAGCGCCGTCGACCAGCCCCGCCGCTTCGCCGCCATTCCGGCCACCCCGCCGCCGTCCCAGCCGGCCTATCGGGAAATCCCGCGCGAGACGGCCGCGAATCTCTATGACCCGCCGGCCGAGGCCCCGTCGTCGCGCGTCACCAAGGTTGATGCACCGTCCAGCGGCGCCTATCGCGTCCAGGCCGGCAGCTTCGCCAACCGCGAAAACGCCCAGCGCGCCGCCGATCGCCTGGCCTCGGCCGGCCGCGTCACCGTCGAGCCGATGGATCGCGGCGGCGGCACGCTCTACCGCGTCGTCGTCAACTGCGGCGCCGACGAGGGCGAGGCCTGGGGGATCCGCGACCGCGTCGCCTCGCTCGGCTTCGGCGACGCCACGGTGCTGCGGCCCTAAGTGATTTTCGGTTCCTGGGCTTCGTCGAGCCAGACCTGATAGACGATCTGATGCTCAGCCTTTTTCGCCTGTTCGACCAGATCGGCGACGATGCTGTGCGAGTCTCGCACACGTTCAGTCCAGGGGCGTAGAGTCTCTTCCGGAGCCTGTCCTAACAGGCTGAACCGATAGTCTGCGTAGTGGTCGCTTCCGATCACTTCGAAGGCTTCTATCGTGTGAACGATGCGGTTGCCGGTCAGGCAGAGCACCGACAAGGCCAGCAGGTCGTCGCCGCTGATCCTTTCGTCCAGGCTATGGGGCGAAAGACCGGCTTCGTAGATGGCCTTCACCTTGTTAGAAGCGGGCGTGTCGCTGATGGTCATGCGGGAAACATAACCTGCTAGGGGCTGCGGTCCATTCCGCGTCTGGACAAGCCCGGCGTTCCAGCCGATTTGAGGCCGGTGACCCGCGGAACTTTCATCAGCTTCGAAGGCGGCGAAGGCGCCGGCAAATCCACTCAGGTGCGCCTCTTGGCGCAGCGGCTGGAGGCGCTCGGCCATGAGGTCGTCGTCACCCGCGAGCCAGGCGGCAGTCCCGGCGGCGAGGCGATCCGCGAACTGCTGGTGCACGGCGCGGCCGACCGCTGGTCGCCGGTCACCGAAACCCTGCTGATGTACGCCGCCCGTCGCGACCACGTGGAGCGGATAATCCGTCCCGCCCTGGATCGCGGCGCGGTGGTCGTCTGCGACCGCTTCGCCGATTCGACCCGCGCCTATCAGGGCGCCGGCGGCGATGCGCCCGCGTCGCTGATCGCCAGCCTGGAAGAGCATGTGCTGGGCGCCACGATCCCGACCCTGACCCTGGTGTTCGACCTGCCCGCCACCGTGGGCCTCGAACGCGCCTCGGCGCGGGGCGGGGCGGCGCGCTTCGAATCCAAGGGCCTGGATTTCCACGAGCGGCTGCGCGCCGGCTTCCTGGAAATCGCCCGCCGCGAACGGGATCGCTGCGCGGTGGTCGACGCGACCGCCACCATCCAAGAGGTCTCGCAAGCCGTCTGGGAGGCCGTGTCCGAGCGGCTGGACCTGGCGTGAGCGACGCGCCTCCGCATCCGCGCGACGTCTTCTCGCTCGACGGCCAGGACAAGGCCGAGGCCGCGTTCATCGACGCCCTGGGCCGCGGCCGGCTGCACCATGCCTGGCTGCTGACCGGGCCGGAGGGTGTCGGCAAGGCGACCTTGGCCTATCGCATGGCCCGCCGGCTGCTGGGCGCGCGGCCCGATCCGGCCTTCGGCCTGCTGGGCTCGGCCCCGTCGGACTTCATCAGCCGCCAGGTGGCGGCCCGCTCGCATCCCGACCTGATGGTGCTGGAGCGCGCCACCGACGACGGCAAGGCCCGCAAGTCCATCCCCGTCGACGAGGCCCGCCTGCTGCCGGGCTTCTTCGCCAATTCGCCGGCGTCCTCGCCTTACCGGGTGGCGATCATCGACGCCGCCGACGATCTCAACGTCAACGCCGCCAACGCCGTGCTGAAGACGCTGGAGGAGCCGCCGGCGCGCGGGATCATCCTGCTGATCAGCCATTCGCCGGGCAAGCTGCTGCCGACCATCCGCTCGCGCTGCCGACGCCTGGCCGTGCCCGCGCCGGGCGTCGAGCGCGCCGCCGACATGGTCGAGCACCGCCTTGGCCTGGATCGACGCCAGGCCGAGCGCCTGGGCCGCATGGCCCACGGCGCGCCCGGCAAGGCCCTGCAACTGGCGGCCGCCAAGGCCCTGGAGGCCGACGACACCGCCGGCGAGATCCTGCGCAAGCTGCCCGAGATCGACGAGGCCGCGCTGCTGGCCCTGGCCGACACCTTCAAGGGCGCCGAAGGCCAGGCCCGCTTCGAGCTCTTGTTCGAGCGCCTGGCCGACCAGATCCACGCCATGGCGACTGGCATGGCCGGCGATCGCACTCCGGCGGGCCTCGACCGCTTGGCCGGCGCCTGGGAGCGGCTGATCCGCTGGCCGATCGAGGCCGAGGCCGTGAACCTCGACCGCGCCGACGTGTTCTGGACGGCGATTGCGGACTTGCGCGCCGCCGCCAAGGCCGCCATCTGACCGCATGCTCATCGACAGCCACGTAAACCTGCACGCGCCCCAGTTCGCCGAGGACCGCGACGCCGTCATCTCCCGCGCCCGCGAGGCGGGGATCGAGATGATGCTGACCATCTGCGACAAGATCCCCAACTTCCCGGCCGTCCACGCCATCGCCATGACCGAGGCCGACATCTGGTGCACGGTCGGCGCTCACCCGCACGAGGCCAAGGACCACGTCGACCTGACGACCGCCCACCTGGTCGAGCTGGCCGGCAAGCCCCGGGTCGTCGGCATCGGCGAGACGGGCCTGGACTTCCACTATGATCTGTCGCCCCGCGAGGTGCAGGCCGCCGTGTTCAGGGAACATGTCGCCGCCGCCCGCCAGACGGGCCTGCCGCTGGTGGTCCACACCCGCGAGGCCGACGACGTCATGGGCCAGATCCTGGAGGAGGAGCACGCCAAGGGCGCCTTCAAGATCCTGATGCACTGCTACACCAGCGGCGCGGATCTGGCCCGCCGGGCCGCCGCCCTGGGCGCCTGGTTCTCGGTCTCGGGAATCGCCACCTTCAAGCAGGCCGAGGACGTGCGTTCCGTGATCCGCGACATGCCGGCCGACCGCATCATCGTCGAGACCGACTGTCCCTATCTGGCCCCCGTGCCGATGCGCGGCCGCCGCTGCGAGCCGGCCCACCTGCCGCACATCGTCGACAAGCTGGCCGAGATCCGCGGCTGGACCCGTGCTGAAGCCGAACAGCGCTCGGAGGACGCCTTCTTCGCCCTGTTCGACGCGATTCCGCGCCCATGACCGGCGGCCGGCTCGAGTTCACCATCCTCGGCAGCGGCTCCTCCGGCGGGGTGCCGCGCGCCGACGGCAATTGGGGCGACTGCGATCCGGCCGAGCCGAAGAATCACCGCTCGCGCTGCTCGATGCTGGTGCGGCGGCTGTCGGGCGGGGATCCGCGCGGCGATACGACGGTTCTCGTCGATACCTCGCCGGACCTGCGCCTCCAGACCGCCCGGGCGGGCGCTGGCCGCATCGACGCGGTGCTGTTCACCCACGACCACGCCGACCAGGCCCACGGCCTCGACGACGTACGGCCGTTCTTCCTCAATCACCGCTTCCGGATCCCGACCTACATGGATCCGGCGACCTATGACGGCCTGCTGCTGCGGTTCGGCTACGTGTTCGAGACCAAGGGCGGCTATCCGGCCATCTGCGAGGCGCGCCATCTGCCGCCGCATGGCCAAGCCTGGGGCGTCGAGGGGCCCAGCGGCGCCATCCCGGTGGTCAATTTCGACGTCGACCACGGCGAGATCCGCGCCGCCGGCTTCCGCTTCGGCGGCGTCGCCTACATGCCCGACGTGCTGCAGATCCCCGAGGAGAGCTGGCCGGACCTGCAAGGCCTCGACGTCATGATCGTCGACGCCCTGCGTTGGACCCCGCATCCGACCCACGCCAATGTCGAGCGGGCGCTGGGCTGGATCGAGCGGGCCAAGCCCAAGCGGGCGATCCTGACCAACCTGCACATCGACCTCGATTACAACGCCCTGGCCGGCCAGCTGCCGCCGGGCGTCGAGCCGGCCTATGACGGCATGCGCTTCGAGGTCGGGTTCTAGAGCGGACCGTCGAAGAGGTCGGGGCGTTTCAGCCGCAGGGCCTGCAACAGGATCCGGGTCTTGGCGTCGGCGGGCGCCGAACCGTTGGTCTCGGCCCACAGCGCGTCGAGCGGGCGCTCGATCACCTCGATGTCCTCGTGCTCCTCGGCAAGACCGCCGCCGGCGTGGGTGCGGTCAGCGACGCCGTATTCGGCCAGGAACAGCGTCATGTGCTCGCTGGACACGCCAGGCATGCTCCAGATCTCGCCGGCCAGAATGATCTCACGCAGGGTGAGGCCGGTCTCTTCCATCGCCTCGCGGCGGGCGGCGTCGGCCGGCGTCTCGCCGGCGTCGATCAGCCCGGCCGGCGCCTCGACGACGGGCTGGGCTTCCTTCATCAGCAGCGGCGCCCGCGTCAGGCGCACCACCACGGCGACCTTGCGTTCCGGATCGTAGGGCAGGACCGCGACGGCCGAGCCGTGGTCCTCGACGACGCGCTTGAAGCGCTCGCCGCCCTCGGTCTCCAGGGTCAGCATATGCAGGCGCAGCCAGCCGGAATAGGCCAGGTCGCGGGCGACGATGCGGGGCGCGGTCATGGACCCTGGATAGGCGAGCCGCGTCGTCAGGCCAAGCCTGCGGCTCGTTAGTGGACCGTCGCCATGCGCGGGGGCGGGGCTTCCTCGACAGGTTCGCCCATCCGCACGGGCAGGGGCGAGCCATCGAGCGCCAGCGCATGGTTGAGGGCGCGGGCGAAGGTGCTGGCCACCTCGGGCCGGGTCACCAGCGGGGCCAGCAGCCGGGCGGCCAGGCCCGGCGCGGCGGCGGCGAGGCCGCAGGCGGTCACCAGGCGCTGCTCGTCCATGGCGTAGCCGGCGCAGTGCGGGCACTGGATCTGCAACGGCCTGACGAGATCGCTCTCGACCAGCAGCATGGTCTGCATGAACAGCGCCGCCGTGCGCGGCGAGGCGTTGCGGGCGAAGGTCGCGCGGATCGCCGCATCGGCCGGCTGGCCCTGCAGGCGCAGCGCCGCCCAGGTGCGCACACCCCAGAGCAGCAGGCGCTCGCCCCGCGCCAGGCCCTCGGGGCCGGTGTCCTCGAAGTCCATCTCCAGTCCGCAGGCGCAGCTCATTGAGACCTCCAAGTCGGCGGACGAGTTCGGCGCAAAAGGCGTCCGGCGGAGGAGAGCTCCGCCGGACGCAGGCGATGTCATGGGTGAGGGGAGGGAAAACCCGACATCGATTTGCGATTGGTTCGCAACAAGATCTAGGACTCATGTTGTTGCGAGTCAATCTCATAAAATCATATGCAGCCTTAGCGATAGTTCGTGTTTCTATCATCGCTCACCGGTCGCGGAGGGGCGAGGCGGCATGGACTTCGATGTGAGGCGGCGCGGGGGCGCCGCTCTGCTGGCGGCTGTGGCGACGGTTGGGTCGTGGAGCCAAGCCGAGGCGGCGGCCTGGACCCAGCCCAAGGGCGGCAAGGAGGTGATCGTCAGCCTGCGCGCCCAGGACAGCACCCACGGCTTCGACGCCGGCGGCGGCGCGGTCGACATCGTCGACTACCGCAAGACCGAGCTGCAGGCCTTCGCCGAATACGGCCTGACCGACCGGCTGACCCTTGGCCTCCAGGGCTCGGTCCGCCGCCTGCGCACCGCCAACGGCCGCGCCGACGAGCCGGGGCATATCGAGGTCGGGGTCCGCTACCGCCTTCTGGCGCGCGACGGCTGGGTGATGTCGAACCAGACCTCGGTGCGCCTGCCGGGCGGCGATGCCGATCCGGGCGCGGCGCAGAAGGGCTCGCCCGACACTGAATACGACAGCCGCCTGCTGGTCGGCTGGAGCGGAACCCTGGGCGGCCGCGAGGTCTTCGCCGATGTCCAGGGCGGGCTGCGCCGCCGCGACGGCGATCCGCCCGACGAGCGGCGGTTCGAGGCCACGCTCGGCGTGCGGCCCAGGAAGCCGCTGACGCTGATGGGGCAGGCCTATGCTGTCTCGTCGCTCGGAGCCGGGCAGGGCGGCTACGAGGCCTATCGCTATCTGAACCTGGAGCTTTCGGCGGTCTACGCCCTGCCGGCCGGCTGGTCGGCCCAGGCCGGGCTTACCGGCACGGCCTCAGGCCGCAACGCCCTGCGCGAGCGTGGGGCGGTCATCGCCCTCTGGCGACGTTTCTAGTTGGCCGGAACCCGGCGGGCCAGTTCCTCCAGCCGGCGGGCAGGGGCGTCGGAGATCGCGGCCCACAGCAGGCGGGCCAACTCCAGACGATAGACGGCGGCGTAGCCGGCCGTGAACGGCGAGGTCGTGCTGCCGGGCGGCTCGGCGGCCTTGGCCTTGGCCAGGTCGCGGCGGGTCAACACCAGGGCGCGCGGAATGGGAATGTCGCCCGACCCGGCGGCCACCCAGCGGTCGGCCTCAGCGGCGGCCATGGCGGCGGCCTGGACCATCGCCCGCGCCCCGCGCAGGTCGCCCAGCAGGCCGGTCATGACGGGCGCGGCCACGGCGGGATCGCGCGCCACCTGGAAGTCGAGGCTGGCCACGCCGCGCTGGAGCGTGACCGACCACTGGTCGTCGGGTTCGTTCATGGTGAACGCTTTAGCCGCCGAGTCGGCCGGCGGGAAGATGCCGACGTATCGCTGTTACACATGGTCGCGAGCTTGGGTCGCGAGACTGGGTGGCTTAAGGAGCAACGCGAAGGCGCCTCTGGGCGGGGCGCCCGTCCGTCACCCCTGCGACCTTTTGGCGGGTCGGCGTGAAATTAAGATCTGATTAACCATGATTGGCGAGGTTGTGAGCGTCTTCTTTTTGAAGGCGCCCCACCATCACTCAACTTTTCACAGCCCGGTTTTCGAACCGGGCTGTTTTTTATCTCGAAGGCGCTTGCGCCGAGTCACCGAGGCGGCTATCAACCGCCCTCTCTTGAGAGCGACCTGTTCCGCGGTAGCTCAGTGGTAGAGCAGCCGGCTGTTAACCGGCTGGTCGTAGGTTCGAATCCTACCCGCGGAGCCACTCTTCCTTCGATCATTCGAAGACCTCGTCGCCCAGGAAATTCCTCCACAAGCTTTACCGGTTCATCTCGCCGCAGGGCGATTGTGCGGCTTGCGCCGAGTCACCGGGGCGGCTATCAACCGCCCTCTCTTGAGAGCGACCTGTTCCGCGGTAGCTCAGTGGTAGAGCAGCCGGCTGTTAACCGGCTGGTCGTAGGTTCGAATCCTACCCGCGGAGCCACTCTCCCTTCGATCGTTCGAAGGGTTCGCCGTCAGGAAGATTTCCCCTTCTGCCTTCGCCTGATCGTCCGGACGCGGCGCGTCCGCGGGCTCCATGGCCAAGGCTTTGGGGTTGCGGCCGGCGCAAGGTTCGGCGACATGCAGAAACGCCCGGGCGCCAGGATCTCGGGCGGCGAAAGAGGGCCGGTGTCCAGTTCCCAATCGATGTCCCAATCGATGTCCGGGTCGATTCTCGTGGCCGGCGGCGCCGGCTATATCGGGTCTCACGCCTGCAAGGCCCTGGCGGCCGCCGGCTACAGCCCCGTCACGCTCGACAACCTGGTCATGGGCCACGCCGACGCCGTGAAGTGGGGGCCGCTGCACGAGGGTGACATCCGCGACGAGGCCCTGGTGACCGAACTGGTCGCCCGTTACGACATCAAGGGCGCGATCCACTTCGCGGCCCACAGCCTGATCGGCGAGAGCAACCGCGATCCGGCCAAGTACTATGACAATAACCTCACCGCCGGGGTGATCTTCGCCAAGGCCCTGGCCGACGCCGGCGTCGCGCCTCTGGTCGTCTCCTCGACGGCCTCGGTCTACGGCGCGCCCGAGGTCTCGCCGATTCCTGAGAGCCACTCGACCCGGCCGATCAATCCCTACGGCTCGACCAAGCTGGCCCTGGAAGACGCCCTGCGCTGGATGGAGCCGGCCTACGGCCTCAACGTCACGGTCCTGCGCTATTTCAACGCCGCCGGGGCCGACCCCGACGGCGAGATCGGCGAGCGCCACGAGCCGGAGACCCATCTTGTGCCGCTGCTGTGCCGCGCCATGCTGGGCCGCGCCGGGCCGCTGACCGTGTTCGGCGACGACTATCCCACGCCCGACGGCACCGCGGTCCGCGACTACGTCCACGTCACCGACCTAGCCGACGCCCACGTCCTGGCCCTGGGCCGCCTGATCGAGGGCGGTCGCGGCGACACCTACAATGTCGGGGCCGGGCAGGGGGCTTCGGTGCTGCAGCTGATCAAGGCCGCCGAGGCCGTGGCCGGCAAGCCCGCCCCCTACGGCTACGGCCCCCGCCGCGAAGGCGACCCGCCGGCCCTGGTCGCCGACATCTCCCGCATCGCCGCCGATCTCGGCTGGCGGCCGACGCGCTCGCTGGAAACGATGATCGCCGACGCCATGCGCTTCGAGGCCTCGCGCGGCTGACGCCGTCCGCCCTTCCTCCTCAGGAAGCCTTGGCGTTCCTGGGTGCAGCGTAGATCAGCGCGCAATCCGAAAAGGCCGGCCGGTAGTTCAGCATCAACGGGCGCTGCTTGCTCCAGATGTACATGCCGGCCTTGCCGCCGGATGAGCCTTGGAGCACGCGATCAGCTTGGCCCTGCCGCGTGAGCGTTTCGCCCAGCAGGTCGGCGCAGGCCTTCTGGCCGTCCAGGTGAAGCGTGATCTCGTAGAGCTCGCGGCTGTGGCGGTCGAACCTGAACGTCGCCTCGAACTCGCGTCCGTCCTTGCTGAGGCGTCCAGTCGAGATGAGCTGAAGCGGCTGCTCCTGGAGGTGGCCGGGTTCCTCCAGGCGAGCCGGCGAGAGGCGTCCGGCGGACCCGGCGACGACCTTCGCATCCGACATGCCCCATTTCGCCCACGCCGCCACGGGCGCGTCGGTCGACGCGGGAGCGCATGCGGCGAGGCCGCCGAGCAGGCAGAGGATCAAGGGGGATCGCATGCAGGCTTCGCCTTGGTGGAAGGCCGACGCTAGCGGTCTTGCGATGTCGCTGCAATCAGGCGTCGAGCGCGCGAACGGCTACGCCTCAACCAGCTTCTGCAGCTCGCGATAATAGGTCTCGGTGTACTGGTGCTGCTGGTCCAGGCTGGCCAGCATCTCGGGGCGGGCGAAGACCTCGGCCGGAATGGTCACGCCCTTGCGGCCGTGGCGCACGCACAGGCCGTCGGCGATCAGGCCGCTGACGTGGCGGCGCACCGTCTCGGCCGGCATAACCAGCGAGTCGGCGATCTGCACCACCGTCACCGGACGGCGCAGGGCGTCCTGGACCACCTTTTCCTTGGCGTCGAAGCCCATGTTGGGGCGGATGTGGGCGGTGTTGGCCACCCAGATGGTGGTGAAGACGATGGCCCGGACCGGGTCGTTGCCGTGCAGGCCCTTGGCGACATCCAGCGAGCGCAGGAAATAACCCGCCGAAAGGCGGACAACCGCGCGCCGAACATCCGTGCCCATACCGTCCCCTGAAGCCCTTGGCCCGATTAACCGTGGTGCTGAGTCGCCGCGCCAGCAAAATTCACCATGTCCCCATTTTGGGGACAGTATGCTTTTGGGGGAGGCGTTAACGACGATTTTGCGCCATACGGGCCGCCGAATTCAGGGGAAGGCGTACGCGGGGGCGCGGCTGGGCATGAGTGAGATCGAAGCCAGATTGCGTGAGGCCGCCACCGCCGTGGGTGTGGAAAGCCGTATCGAGGTGCTGCTCAAAAGCGTCGAGGAAGCCATCGAAAGCTATCCCGACGACGCCGACCCGCGTTACCTGACCCGCCTGATCGACCAGCGCACCGCCTTGCTGGAACCGGATCTGGCGCTGATCGCCCGCATCGCCGTGCAGCTCTGCGAGAACGACGCCGCCCGCGCCGCTGTGCTCGGCCCGCCCCTGGCCACGGCCGCCACGGTCTGTCCGCTGATGCGTCCGGCCGTCAACCAGCTGCGTCGCCTGCTCGGCGAAGGGGTCTGACGCGACGCCGAACGCCCTGCATGCGTAATGCAAGCGGCTGATTGCCTTCCGACGAGACGCGGACCTATAAGCCTGTCGAACCGCTTTCCGAGGAAGTCCATGAGCTCCGATTTCGCGGCCGCCCGCCTGAACATGGTGGAAAGCCAGATCCGCACCGCCGACGTGACCGACCTGCCGCTGCAGGACGCCCTGCGTGTGGTTCCGCGCGAAAACCTCGTGCCCGCCGGCAAGGCCTACCTGGCCTATGCCGACGCCGAAGTCGAATATGCGCCGGGCCGCACGCTGATGCGTCCGCGCGACATCGGCAAGCTGCTGCAGATCATCAAGCCGCGCGCCGGCGAGAAGGCCCTGGTCATCGCCGCGCCGTACGCCGCCGTGGTGCTCGAGACCATGGGCCTGGCCGTCACCCGTCTCGACGGCGACGACCTGACCGCCGTTCCGGCCGGCGAATACGATGTTATCGTCACCGAAGGCGCCGTGCCGAAGGCGCCGGCCTCGTGGACCGGGGCGCTCGCCCTGCACGGCCGTCTGGGCGTCGTCGAGCGCCAGGGGCCGGTCGGCCGCGCCACGCTCTATGTCCGCGCCGAAGACGGTGTGGCCGGTCGTCCGGTGTTCGATTCGACGCCGTCGCTCCTGGCCGGTTTCCCGGTCGAGGCCGGCTTCGCGTTCTGATCCGGGCTTATTTCACGCGGGCGCACAACGCCTGCGTGAAAAAAGCTTAACTAGCGACGGTTGACGGCCGGCCTTACAGCGCTGGTATTGAAGCGAGAGCTTCGGGTGTGTTGGGGAAGAACGGGATGTCGAAGAGCCGTCGGGCCGGGTTGCTGGCCGCCGCCTGCTGCATGGGTTTCATGGCCTCGGCCGCGAACGCCGAGACGCTGACCGACGCCGTCTCCCTGGCGTACCAGACCAATCCGACCCTGCAGCAGCAGCGCGCGGTGCAGCGGGCCACGGACGAGACCGTCGTCCAGGCCAAGACCGGCTTCCGTCCGACCGTCAGCGCCACCGCCGACATCTCGGCTTCGCGCACCGACTACGCCGAGCGTACTAACGGTCTGGACCGCCTGAAGACCAGCGGCAGCGGCGCCACCGTCTCGCTGTCGCAGCCGCTCTATACGGGCGGCAAGGCCAGCGCCAACCTGACGGCCGCCGAGGCGACTGTCCTGGCCGGCCGTGAAGACCTGCGCAGCGTCGAGCAGTCGGTGCTGGCCACTGTCATCACCGCCTATGTCGACGTCCGCCGCACCGAGGAAAGCCTTCGGATCGCCCAGGAAAACGTCAACGTCCTGACCCGCCAGCTCGACGAGTCGAACGCCCGCTTCGAGGTCGGCGAGATCACCCGCACCGACGTGGCCCAGTCGCAGGCGCGCCTGGCCGCCGCCAAGGCCAGCCTGTCCTCGTCCCAGGCCAACCTGGCCGTCGCCCGCGCGAACTACGCCCAGGTCGTCGGCCAGAATCCGACCGACCTGGCGCCCGAACCCTCGCTGGCCGCTCTGCTGCCGGCCAGCGTCGAGCAGGCCTTCGACGCCGCCGAAGCCAACAACCCGGCCGTCGTCGCCGCTCGCTACAGCGAGCAGGCCGCCACGGCCGACGTCGCCGCGGCCCGCGCCGCCTACCTGCCCACCGTCTCGGCCGGCGCCAGCCTGGGCTACGACGCCAGCGAGGTGAACGGCGCCGGCAAGCAGTTCGGCGACTACGACCGCGCCGTCGCCGGCTCGATCACCGCCCGCGTGCCGATCTTCACCGGCGGCCTCAACGCCTCGGCCGTCCGCGCCGCCCGCGAGCGCGAGAACGCCGCCCGCATCGCCGTCGAGGGCGCCAAGCGCACCGTCGTGCAGCAGGTCTCGTCGGCCTGGAGCACCCTGCTGGCCGCCCGCGCCAACCTCGTGTCCAACGAGGAGCAGGTGAGGGCGACCAAGATCGCCTTCGAGGGCGTCCGCCAGGAGCAGCAGGTCGGCCTGCGCACCACGCTCGACGTGCTCAACGCCCAGCAGGAGCTGCGCGCCGCCGAACTGGCCCTCGTGACCGCCCGCCGCGACGAATACGTCGCCAGCACCGGCGTGTTGCAGGCCATGGGCGCGCTCGACATCGCCAAGCTGGCCCCCGACGTGACGCGCTACGATCCCAAGACCTCGTACGACAAGGTCAATCACGCCTTCGGGTGGGTGCCGTGGGAGCCGGCCGTGCAGGCGCTCGACAAGATCGCCTCGCCGGCCGTGGCGACGCCCGCTCCGGGTAAGTAAGTCCGTCCAATCCTGGACGAATCATCGCCTCGCCCATCCTTGGCCTTGCTTAAGCCGTGCAAGTCTGCACCATCGGTGGTGCGCGTCTTGCAGGACGCCAAGGATTCGTAGCCCTTTAATACGGCCCAGCCCATCATGTCCGACCAGAGCTCTCAAGAACCGACGATGGAGGAGATCCTCGCCTCGATCCGGCGGATCATCTCCGAAGACGACGCTCCGGCGGCCGAAGCGCCGCCGCCCGCGCCCGAGCCGGTTCCCGAGCCCGAGCCGCTGATCGAGGACGACGTCCTCGACCTGACCGATCCGATCGAGCCGCCGGCTCCGGTCGAGACGCTCGGCGACCTCGACGTCTACACCCCGGAACCCGAGCCGGAGCCGGCCTATGAGCCGCCGCCCCCGCCGCCGGAACCGGCCTACACCCCGCCCGCGCCGGCCTTCAACCGCGACGAAGTGGCCGAGACCCTGGTCGGCGACCACGCCGCCGGCCTTGCCGCCAGCGCCTTCGGCAGCCTGAGCTCGGCCCTGCTGATGCCGGCCAACGGCCGCACGCTGGAAGACGTCGTTCGCGAGCTGCTGCGCCCGCTGCTCAAGGAGTGGCTGGACACCAACCTGCCGCGCATCGTCGAGAACAAGGTCGAGGAAGAGGTCCACCGGATCTCGCGCGGCCGCGGCGTATGATGCTTGCGTCGCACCGTCCCTAGGGCGGCCGCCGACGCATTGAAATTGAGAAGGCGGTCGCTCCGGCGGCCGCCTTTTCCCGTTCAAAATCCCCGATAATCCCGTCGCCCGGTTTCGCGGGGCGGCGCTAAGTGGCATATCCCCTCCGCCATGCTTGAAAAGACCTTCGATCCCAAGTCCGTCGAACCCCGCCTGTACGCCGCCTGGGAGGCCTCCGGGGCCTTCAAGCCAGCTGAGGATCCGAACGCCGAGCCGTTCGTCATCGTGATCCCGCCGCCGAACGTCACGGGCAGCCTGCACATCGGCCACGCGCTGAACAACACGCTGCAGGACGTGCTGACCCGCTTCCACCGCATGCGCGGCAAGGCCGCCCTGTGGCTGCCGGGCACCGACCACGCGGGCATCGCCACCCAGATGGTGGTCGAGCGCCAGCTGGCCGCCGCCGGCAACATCGGCCGCCGCGACATGGGCCGCGACGCCTTCGTCGAGCGCGTCTGGGAATGGAAGGCCGAGAGCGGCGGGGCGATCACCAACCAGCTGCGCCGTCTGGGCGCCAGCTGCGACTGGTCGCGCGAGCGCTTCACCCTGGACGAGGGCCTGTCGGCCGCCGTCCGCAAGGTCTTCGTCCAGCTCTACAAGCAGGGCCTGCTCTATCGCGACAAGCGCCTCGTGAACTGGGATCCCCAGTTCCAGACCGCCATCTCCGACCTCGAGGTCGAGCAGAAGGAGGTCGACGGCGCCTACTGGCACTTCGCCTATCCGCTGGCGGACGGCGTCACCTATCAGCACCCCGTCGAGTTCGACGACGAGGGCAAGCCGACCCAATTTGAGACACGCGACTACATCGTCGTGGCCACCACCCGTCCCGAAACGATGCTGGGCGACACCGGCGTGGCCGTCCATCCGTCGGACGAGCGCTACAAGGACCTGGTCGGCAAGGACGTGGTCCTGCCGATCGTCGGTCGCCGCATCCCGATCGTCGCCGACGACTACGCCGACCCGACCAAGGGTTCGGGCGCGGTGAAGATCACGCCCGCGCACGACTTCAACGACTTCGGCGTCGGCAAGCGCGCGGGCCTGCCGGCCATCAACATCCTGACCCCCGAAGCCAAGCTCAACGACGCCGTCCCGGCCGAGTATCAGGGCATGGACCGCTTCGCCGCGCGCAAGGCCATCGTCGCCCGCGCCGAGGAAGAGGGCTGGCTGAAGGAGATCGAGAAGACCAAGCACATGGTCCCGCACGGCGACCGTTCGGGCGTGGTCATCGAGCCCTACCTGACCGACCAGTGGTACGTCGACGCCTACACCCTGGCCCAGCCGGCCCTGAAGGCCGTCGAGACCGGCGAGACGGTCTTCGAGCCGAAGCACTGGGAAAAGACCTACTTCGAGTGGCTGCGCAACATCGAGCCCTGGTGCGTCTCGCGCCAGCTCTGGTGGGGCCACCGCATCCCGGCCTGGTTTGGGCCTTCGAATGACCCGGCAGATGTGGACCAGCACACCTCGAAGATCTTTGTCGGTGAGACCGAAGAAGACGTGATGGTGGAGGCTTCGGCCTATTACGGCTCTGGTACCCGAGTTCGCTTCGTTGAGGGGTGGCCTACTACGGTCAGAGACGAAGAAGGTAATATCGTTAGCGTCGAGCTTAAGCGCGATGAAGACGTCCTCGACACCTGGTTCAGCTCGGCCCTGTGGCCGTTCTCGACCCTCGGCTGGCCCGAAAAGACCCCGGACGTCGCCCGCTTCTACCCGACCAGCACCCTGGTCACCGGCTTCGACATCATCTTCTTCTGGGTCGCCCGGATGATGATGATGGGCATCCACTTCATGGGTGAAGCCCCGTTCAAGCAGGTGTTCATCAACGCCCTCGTCCGTGACGAGAAGGGCGCCAAGATGAGCAAGTCCAAGGGCAACGTCATCGACCCGCTCGCCCTGATCGACGAGCTGGGCTGCGACGCCGTGCGCTTCACCCTGACCGCCATGTCGGGCCAGGCGCGCGACATCAAGCTCTCCAAGCAGCGCATCGAGGGCTACCGCAACTTCGGCACCAAGCTGTGGAACGCCACGCGCTTCGCCCAGATGAACGGCTGCGTCCGCGTCGAGGGCTTCGACCCCGCGAGCGTGACCCAGCCGATCAACAAGTGGATCCGCGGCGAGGTCGTCAAGACGCTCGGCGAGGTCACCAGGGCTCTCGAAGCCCCGGCCTTCGACGAGGCCGCCGGCAGCCTCTACCGCTTCATCTGGAACGTCTTCTGCGACTGGTACCTGGAGCTGGCCAAGCCGATCCTCAACGGCGAAGACGAGGCCGCCAAGGCCGAGACCCGCGCCACCACGGCCTGGGTGCTCGACCAGATCCTGATCCTGCTGCACCCGGTGATGCCGTTCATCACCGAGGAGCTGTGGGACAAGACGGCGGAAGAGGGCGGTCCGGCCCGCCAGGCCATGCTGATCTCGACCCAGTGGCCGGAACTTCCGGAAAGCTGGATCGACGCTGACGCGGCCGCCGAGATCGGCTGGCTGGTCGACACGGTCGGCGAGATCCGCTCGCTGCGCGCCGAGATGAACGTGCCGCCGTCGGCCAAGCCGGCCCTGGCCGTGGTCGGCGCGGGCGAGGGCACCCAAGGCCGCCTGTCGCGTCACCGCGATCTGCTGCTCAGCCTGGCCCGCCTGGGCGAGATCTCCCTGGCGGACGCCGCGCCCGCCGGCACGGCGCCTGTGGTGATGGGTGAAGCGACCGGCGCCCTCGGCGTCGCCGAGTTCATCGACGTCGCCGCCGAGAAGACCCGCCTGACCAAGGAGATCGCCGGCCACGTCTCGGAGATCGAGAAGACCGGCAAGAAGCTCGGCAACCCCGACTTCCTGGCCCGCGCCAAGCCCGAGGTCGTCGACGAAAACCGCGAACGCCTCGCCGAGGCTGAAGCGGCGAAGGCCAAGCTGGAAGCGGCTTTGCAGCGCTTGGCGGCGATGGCCTAATTGCGATCCCTCTCCCCTTGCGGGAGAGGGTGGCCCCGCGGAGCGGGGTCGGGTGAGGGGTCTCTCAGAACCGCCCGCGCGACCCCTCACCCGTCGGCTTCGCCGCCACCTTCTCCCGCAAGGGGAGAAGGACGGGGCGGCCAACTAAACATTGTTCCCTTATCTATCCAAACGACCGTTTACATCGGTCGTCCCGCCGTGCTTACTCGACGGAAACGCGCCGCTTCCAACGAGCGCGAGCTACACCGGGAGAGTAACGAATGACCCAGGCCGCTCACGCCTTGCCCCCTTGGCCCGCCATGTCGGTGAAACAGGCCTACGCCCTGATCACCGCCCCGGGAACGCCCGGCGAGATGGAGGAGGTGGTGATCCGCGGCGTGCCGACGCGGACCTGGAAGAACCTTCCGCCCACCCTGCGCCACACCCTGCAGGTCGGCCGCACCCACGGCGACAAGATCTATCTCGTCCACGAGGACGAGCGGGTCAGCTTCGAGGCCTTCTACCGCGCCGTCACCGTCTTCGCCGCCGAGCTGGAGGCCAAGGGCGTCAAGAAGGGCGATCGGGTGGCCCTGGTCATGCGCAACCTGCCCGAATGGCCTGTGGCCTTCTATGCGGGCCTGTCGATCGGCGCGATCCTCACCCCGCTGAACGCCTGGTGGACCGGGCCGGAGCTGGAATACGGCCTCGTCGATTCCGGCGCCTCGGTCGCGGTGATGGACGTCGAGCGCTTCGAGCGCCTGGCCGAGCATTTCGACAACTGCCCCGACCTCCAGCGCGTCTACGTCTCGCGCGCCAGGGAAGAGATCGCCCATCCCTACGTCACGCGCCTGGAAAGCGTGATCGGCGGCCCCAACGACTGGATCAAGCTGGAGGAAAAGCCGCTTTCGACCGTCGAACTGGGTCCCGAGGACGACGCGACGATCTTCTACACCTCCGGCACCACGGGTAAGCCCAAGGGCGCCCTGGCTACGCACCGAGCGGTCAACAGCAACATCTTCGCCGCCGCCGCGGCTTCGGCGCGCAGCTTCCTGCGCCGTGGCGAGGCTCCGCCCCAGCCCGATCCCAGCCTGCCGCAGAAGGGCGCGCTGATCTCGGTGCCGTTCTTCCACGCCACCGGCTGCTTCGCGGTGATGAACCCCGGCCTGTTCGGCGGCGCGAAGCTCGCCATGATCCGCAAGTGGGATCCCGAAAAGGCCATGCAGCTGATCCAGGACGAGAAGCTGACCCAGATGGGCGGCGTGCCGACCATCGCCTGGCAGATCATCGAGCATCCCTCCCGCGACAACTACGACCTGTCGTCGCTGGAGGCCGTGGCCTATGGCGGCGCGCCCTCGGCGCCCGAGCTGGTGCGCAAGATCAAGGAGATCTGGCCGAAATCCTCGCCGGGCAACGGCTGGGGCATGACCGAGACCTCGGCCACCGCCACCTCCAACTCGGGCGAGGACTATGAGAACCGTCCCGAAAGCTGCGGCCCGGCCGTGCCGGTCACCGACCTGAAGATCATGACCCTCGAGGCGCCCTACCAGGAGCTGCCGATCGGTTCGGTGGGCGAGCTGTGGTGCAAGGGGCCGCAGGTGGTGAAGGGCTACTGGAACAAGCCCGAGGCCACGGCCCAGACCTTCATCGACGGCTGGGTGCGCACCGGCGACCTGGCCCGCCTCGACGAAGAGGGCTTCTGCTACATCATCGACCGCGCCAAGGACATGCTGATCCGGGGCGGCGAGAACATCTACTGCATCGAGGTCGAGAACGTCCTCTACGACCACCCGGCGGTGATGGACGCGGCCCTGGTCGGCGTCGACCACAAGACCCTCGGCGAGGAACCCGCCGCCGTCGTCACCCTGAAACCCGGCGCCGAGGCCACCGAAGACGAACTCCGCGCCTTCGTCGCCGACCGCCTGGCCGCCTTCAAGGTGCCGGTGCGGGTGGTGTTCTGGCCCGAGACCCTGCCACGCAACGCCAACGGCAAGATCCTGAAGACCGAACTGAAGAAGGTCTTCGTGACGGGGTAGACGTCCCTCTCCCCTTGCGGGAGAGGGTGGCCTGCGAAGCAGGTCGGGTGAGGGGTCTCTCAGAACTCAACACGGCGTACAGCGGTCAGGCCGGGCTCGGGGCCTGATCCCTCCACCCGTAAAATCCCCGCGAAAGCGGGGACCCAGGTGTTTTATCGTCGAGCGCCGTGGGTGGCAGAAAAAGCCTGGGTCCCCGCTTTCGCGGGGATTTTACGGAGTTGGGGCGGCGTTACGCACACTGCTCACACGGCGTAATCGGAAAATAATCCAGTAAGTTCAACGCGCTAAAACTTTATAACCCCAACTTATCCTCCCCCACTCAAGCCGCCCCATAATCATCGCCATCCCAGCCATGGGGAGGGCTCTTGGTACCGGCCCGAGTTAGCGGCTGTGGATCGCATCGAGCGGGGCCGCTTGGGGCGTCATGGGAAGGGCGGGTTTGCAGGATCGCTCAGAAGGCGTGATTGGGCCGCCAGCCGTTCCGTGACGAGACAAGCGGGTCGACAGGGTCGGGATCGTTTCAAACCGGCCTAACAGGATCAGCCGAGGCGCCGCCGGATCACCGCGGGGCTATTGGTCCTGCCCGTCCGAGGGACAACCGGGTCCAGGGTTGAAAAAGCACCCGCGCCCCCGGTCCTTCGAGCCTACGATGCGGCGGAGCGGTCAGACGAAGCCGAAACGCTAAAACACATCACGGTCTCCGGGCTCCGCCCGGCCGCTCCGCGCCTCCCCGCCAACTTTCGTGGATCGCCACGGGAGATCGCAAACCCGTGTCCCTCTCCCCTTGCGGGAGAGGGTGGCCCTGCGGAGCAGGGTCGGGTGAGGGGTCTCTCAGAACTCAAAGCCGCGAGCAGTGGTGAGGCCAGGTGCGATGTCGGATGTCTGAGAAACCCCTCATCCGACGGCCTTCGACCGCCACCTTCTCCCGCAAGGGGAGAAGGAACAAGATTGCCAGAATCCTTGACATAAACGCCCCCGCATGCGCCTTTCCGCGCCTTGCAAATCAACGCGTTTCAAAGCCTTTCATGACCACGATGCACGCCTATCGCACCCATAACTGCGGCGCTCTTCGGGCCAGCGACACCAACGCCAATGTGCGTCTGTCGGGCTGGATCCACCGCAAGCGCGACCACGGCGGCCTGGTCTTCATCGACCTGCGCGACCACTACGGCCTGACCCAGCTGGTGCTGCACCCGGAGACCCCGGGCTTCGCCATCGTCGAGCGCCTGCGCGCCGAGAGCGTGATCCGCGTCGATGGCCAGGTCGTGGCCCGCGACGCCAGCGTCGTGAACCCCAACCTGCCGACCGGCGAGATCGAGATTCGCGTCACCGACGTCGAAGTGCTGTCGACCGCCGACGAACTGCCGCTGCCGGTCTTCGGCGAGCCGGACTATCCCGAAGAGATCCGCCTCAAGCACCGCTATCTCGACCTGCGCCGCGAGACCCTGCACAAGAACATCGTGCTGCGTTCGCGCGTGATCCAGTCGATCCGCAACCGCATGTTCGCCCAGGGCTTCAACGAGTTCCAGACGCCGATCCTGACGGCGTCCTCGCCGGAAGGCGCGCGTGACTTCCTGGTGCCCTCGCGTCTGCACCCGGAAAAGTTCTACGCCCTGCCGCAGGCGCCCCAGCAGTTCAAGCAGCTGCTGATGGTCTCGGGCTTCGACCGCTACTTCCAGATCGCCCCGTGCTTCCGCGACGAGGACCTGCGCGCCGACCGTTCGCTGGAATTCTACCAGCTCGACGTCGAGATGAGCTTCGTCACGCAAGAAGACGTGTTCGCGGCCATCGAGCCGGTGATGCACGGCATCTTCGAGGAGTTCGGTTCGGGCAAGCCGGTCTCGCCGATCAGCGAGGCCCACACCTTCACCAACGACTTCGGCGCGACGCTCGAGCACAAGGGCTTCGAGCGCCTGACCTACGCCCAGTCGATGGCCTGGTACGGCAGCGACAAGCCGGACCTGCGCAACCCGATCAAGATGGCCGACGTCTCCGAGCACTTCCGTGACGGCGGTTTTGGCCTGTTCGCCAAGATCCTCGGCGCCGACGCCAAGAACGCCATCTGGGCCATCCCGGCCCCGACCGGCGGCAGCCGCGCCTTCTGCGACCGCATGAACAGCTGGGCCCAGGGCGAAGGCCAGCCGGGCCTCGGCTACGTCTTCTGGTCGGAAGACCAGGGCGGCTGGGGCGGCCCGATCGCCAAGAACCTGGGTGAACCCACCCAGGCCCTGATGGAGAGCCTGGGCCTGGGCAAGGGCGACGCCGCCTTCTTCGTGGCCGGCGATCCGGCCGTGTTCGCCAAGTTCGCAGGCCTCGCCCGTACCCGCGTCGGCACGGAGCTGAAGCTGGTCGCCGAAGAGCAGTTCAAGTTCTGCTGGATCGTCGACTTCCCGATGTTCGAGTGGAACGAGGACGAGAAGAAGGTCGACTTCTCGCACAACCCGTTCTCGATGCCGCAGGGCGGTCTGGAGGCCCTGGAGACCCAGGACCCGCTGACCATCCGCGCCTATCAGTACGACATCGTCTGCAACGGCTACGAACTGTGCTCGGGCGCGATCCGGAACCACAAGCCCGAGATCATGCTCAAGGCCTTCGAGACCGCCGGCTACGGCCCGGAAGTGGTCGAGGAGCAGTTCGGCGGCATGCTGAACGCCTTCCGCTACGGCGCGCCGCCGCACGGTGGTCTGGCCCCCGGCATCGACCGCATCGTCATGCTCCTGGCCGAGCAGGTCGCCATCCGCGAAGTCATCGCCTTCCCGCTGAACCAGCAGGGCCAGGACCTGCTGATGAACGCCCCGGCCAACGTGCTCGACAAGCAGCTCAAGGAACTGCACATCCGCACGGCTCCGCCCATCAAGGTCTAAGGATCTGAGGGCAAGCGCCTGAAAGACAAAGCCCTCCGGCCGTTCGGCTCGGAGGGCTTTTTCGTGTTATGGTGCCGCTGTCGGGGGTGCGCCCAGGGAGGGTTCCCGATGTTCAGGACCGCTTTAGCGCTATCTCTTTGCCTGTCCGCCGTGACGGTCGCCCAAGCCGCGCCGCCGTCCGCCGCCGACCAGAAGATCATCGCCAGCGCCATGTCGGCCGCGCCACCGGCCATCGGCAAGGACGCGGCGATCATGACCTTCGCCGCCGACGGCTCGATGCGTCACCTGCGCGACGGCACGAACGGCTACACCTGCATGCCCGACATCCCGACGACGCCGGGCGTCGATCCCATGTGCGCCGACGCCAACGCCATGGAATGGGCGAGCGCCATGTTCGGCCGCAAGCCGCCGCCGGAAGGCAAGCCGGGCTTCATCTACATGCTCAAGGGCGGCTCGGATCCCAGCAACCTCGACCCCTACGCCACCAAGCCGATGGCCGGGGATGACTGGGTCAAGACCGGTCCGCACGTCATGGTCGTCGGCGCGCCGGGCATGTTGGCCGGCTATCCCGGCGGCGCGCGTCCGGATACGTCGAAGCCCTACGTCATGTTCCCGGATACGCCCTACGCGCACCTGATGCTGCCGGTGCGCTGAGCCCTAGCGGCAGCGCGGGATCGACAGGCCGCGCGGCAGGGTCGTCGAAGGATCGCCGCAGGCGCGGTTCAGCTGCGCCTGCGTCAGGCCCGTGGCCCGGTCGAGCTCGGCGCCCGAGAAGTTGACGCCCGACAGGTCGGCGCCCGCGAAGCTGGCCCCTTCCAGATAGGCGCCGACGAAGGTCGCGTTGGTCAGGTTCGCGCGGGCGAAGCTGGCGCCGCCGAAGACGCCGCCATAGGCGTTGACGTCGCGCAGGTCGCCGCCGGTGAACCGCGTGCGGCCCATCACCGCCAGCGACAGGTCGGCCTGCCGCAGGCGGGCGCCGGCCAGGTTCTTGGCCTTCAGCGTCAGGCCCGACAGGTCGGCCTGGAAGAGATTGCACTTGGGGCAGTCGGCGCCGCGGCGCACGCGCTCGATCTGTCCGGCGTTCTGCGCCAGGGCGGGACCGGCCAGGGCCAGGGTCGAGAGCGCGGCGGCGGCGAGGAGGGCCAGCGGTTTCATTTCGGCACGCGTCCTAGGCGATGGAAGGGGCGAGGTATGGGACTTGCGACCTTCGCAGCAAGCCCCGCGCCAGAAACTCATCCCCGGGGGGAAGGCCGTTCGGCCTGGCCGTTGCAGCTTTCGCAGACCACGAGGCCGCCCTTGCGGCTCAGGGCGACGTCGCCGCAGGCTGGGCAGATGTCGGCCTGGTCGGCCTGCGCGCTGGTCTTGGCCTCGTCGTCCTTGCGACGGCCGAAGGCGGCGAAGACCAGGTTGTCCGGCGTCGCGCCGCGCGAGAAGCCTTTGGAGATGAACTTCGAGGCCGGCAGCGGCGCGGGCTCGTCAGCCTCGTCCTCGGTCTCGGCGTTCTTGCCTCGGCCCAGGCCGTCGGCGTTGAACTCCTGCGGGTCGCCGTTGGCCAGGTCGTCTCGACCCAGGTACGAGACGCCCAGTTCGCGGAAGATGTAGTCGAGGATCGAGGTCGCCGACTTGATCGAGTCGTTGCCCGTTACCGGCCCGGCCGGCTCGAACTTGGTGAAGACGTAGGCGTCGACGAACTCGTCCAGCGGCACGCCGTGCTGCAGGCCCAGCGATACGGCGATGGCGAAGTTGTTCATCAACGACCGGAAGGCGGCGCCTTCCTTGTGCATGTCGATGAAGATCTCGCCGACCTCGCCGTCCTCGTATTCGCCGGTGTGCAGATAGACCTTGTGGCCGCCGACGGCCGCCTTCTGGATGTAGCCCTTGCGGCGGTCGGGCAGCTTGCGGCGCTCGCGCCGGCGCTCGACCACCTTCTCGACCACCCGCTCGGTGACGACCGGCTCGGGCGGCCTGGCGCGCGGCGCCTCGGTCGGGGCTTCTGGCAGGTCGAGCGTGAAGTCGGCCGGGGCGGCGGCGCGCGACAGCTTCAGAGCCCGAACGCCGGCGCGGGCGGCCGAGGCCTGCAGCCGCAGCAGGTCGGCCGGGCGGGCGTCGAACGGCGCGACCAGGGCCAGCGGCCACGGCGCGCAGGCGAAGGCCTCGACGGCGGCGGTGAAGGCGATGCGGTCAGCCTGGCCCGGCGCCTCGAAGGCGCGGAACAGGACCTGGGTTTCCGGCGCCAGGGCCGTCGCGTCGTGAATGCGGCCGGTTCCAACCGCGTGGGCCTGGGCGGCGGCGATCGTCTCCGGCGCGAAGCCGGCGAAGGCCAGGGTGTCGAAGGCGGGATCGGCCAGCGCCTCGGCGGGCGCGCCGAGCACGTCGCTGAGGAAGTCGGCGCCGACCACGGCTGGCGCGAAAGCCGCACGCAGGTCGCCGGTGGACCGCAGGACGCTCTCCGCAAGCGTGATCTCGTGGCCTGTGAAGCCGACGGCCGCCAGGGCGCGATGGTCGAGGCCCTGGGCCTCCTCCAGTGATCCAGCGCCAAGCGCGTGCAGGCGCGCGGCGTCGAGATCGGCGCCGTCGGCGCGCAGAGCCGACTGGGCGGCGCCGGAGAATTGGCGCACGGCGACGCCATCGAGGGTCTCGGCGGCCTGGATCAGGCTCCAGACCGTATCGAGGCCGGGGCGAGCGCCCAAGCGCAGGGCCGTCTCGGCGTCTTCGAAAGCGGCGACGACGCCCGTTCCGCGTAGGCCGTGGGCGCGCACGGCGGTCATAGCGCGATCCAGCGCGGCGACGGCCTCAGCCGCCAGCGGCGCGTCGAGCTTGGTGGCGAGCGTGGCGCGCTCGGCCAGCGTGTCCGTGACGCGCTGTTGGTCGGCCGTGAAGGTCTCGGCGGCGCCGAGCACGCCGGCGACCTCGGCGGAGGCCGTCAGAGCCTCGCCGGAGGCCAGGGCCCACAGCGCTGCGGCGGCGTCACGACCGGCGGACGTCGCGGGCGACAGTCCTTGGGCCAGCAGCCAGTCGCCGACGCCAGCCAGGCTCAAGGCCACGGCGCCGTTGATCGGGCGCTCCAGCTCCAGCGCGATCGCCCACAGGCGCACCGCGTGGCGGAAGCCGGCGAGGTCGAAGCCTTCGTCGCCAAGGAAGGCGGCGGCGTTCACGGCGGCGCGGGCCGCGTGGCCGGCGGACAGATGATCGGCGTCGGCGGGCGACAGGGCCAGGACGATCTGGCCGGTCTCCCAGCTGGCGCGAGCGGCGAGGGCGGCGGCCTCGTCACCGGCGGCGACGTCGGCCGGCTCGGCCAGGGCCAGCAGCGGCGCCGGCTTGGCCGGT